>JAFLCM010000110.1:0-3711 GCA_017303565.1 Planctomycetota bacterium | reverse complement strand
ATTGGCCCTTCAGTCATGCGCCGCGGCCTCCGTGGTCATGGGAGAAGGGTACCGCGCCGGGGTGGGGGAGAGAAGGGCCGGCAGAAGCAGCCGCGACCCCTTTCGCGCCGGTTTGGTCCACCTGGGTCACGCCGGCACCCCGCCGGGCGAGACGTCGATCACCTCCCCGGCGGCGATGACAAACACGCGGTCGGTGGCCCGGGGGTGCATGATGCCCAGACCGGTAAAGCGCCCAAAGGCGGGGAGGCACAGCACGTTCCCACGCAGAAAGAAGCAGGCGAAACGCTGCGAGGCGCCGGTGGCCGGATCGCCCATGGAAACGCCGGGGTGGACATGCCCGCAGATCGCCGGCCCGGCCCCGAGCGCCACCGCCTCTTCGGGGGTGTGGGTCAGCGTGAACGGACCAGTGCACGCCCCGGGGTCCACGCACTCGAATCGCCACGCCTCGGGCGGGTCGCAGGCGGCACGGTCGTGGTTGCCGCGGACGAGCATGACTTCGAGCCGCCCGTGGCGATGCCGCCAGGCCGCCACGGCGTCCATGGTCACGGGGGCGCGCCCGGTGGGCGCGTGGAGCAGGTCGCCGAGGATCACGAGACGCCGGGCGGCGCAGCGCTCGATGACTCCAGAAAGGGTGTCGAGATCGGCGCCGGTGACGCCCTCGGGCACAGGGAGCCCCGAGTGCCGGAACGACGCGGGCTTGCCGAAATGCGTGTCGGCGATGAAGAGCGTGCGCTCACGCGACCAGAACGCGGCGCGTTTCGGCAGCAACGTCAGCGTCTCGCCCGCGAGGGTGGCGTCGAGAACTGGAGTTTCGAGCACGGGGCGGGGTCCCGGGGGTGTGGTCAGCGCGAGGTCTTCGTGGGCTGGAACTCGCCGAGGAACTCGAGACTGTTCCGCCCGGCGGGCTTGCGCCACAGCCGCGCGGTGCTGTTGGCGTCGTTGCCGGGCGTCACGTAGAACTCGTCCCGCTCGACGACGGCGGGTGAAGACGCGCCCGTCGCGGGCGTCGCGGGACGCTTGTCCTCGTTGGGCTTGCTGTAACCCTGACCCATCATGCTGAACGCCGCGACGCTGACGGCGGCGCCGGTGATCAGGCCGTAGAGGTATTCGCGGCGGGACGGCTGGGTGGCGTTCGACATAACTGGCTCCTGGGCGTGATCCGGACGTGGTGAGTCGGCGCGGGAAAGCCCGCGCCGAGCCCCGCTCGATGCGTGTGAATGCTATCCGTACGACGGGGCACCGAGGATTCTCCCCGCCGCTGGAACCGCCGCAGCCGGGGGCGAACAATCGCCCCTGATGTCGCAGGCATTGCCGATCGTCGCGGTTTCCCGCCCCCTGCCGGGGGAGTTCAGCGTTCCCGAGGCGGACGTCCGCTTCGGCCCCGAACGCGGGTTCCCCGACCCGAAGCAGCGCGGGGAGTTCATGCGCGGGGCGTCGGCAATCGTCACCTGGGTGTCGGACCGTGTGGACGACGCCCTGCTGGACGCGATCGGGCCGCAACTGAAGTTGGTGGCGAACTTCGCGGTGGGATTCGACAACATCGAACTGGACGCGTGCCGTCGGCGCGGCGTTCGCGTGAGCAACACGCCCGACGCGGTGACCGAGGGCACCGCCGACGTGGCGGTGATGCTGATGCTGGCGGCGGCGCGCCGCCTTTCGGCGGCGGACCGATTCTGCCGCTCGGGCGACTGGGAGCGCCACGGGATCCTCGGGCCGAACGAGTGGATCGGCGTGCCGCTGGCCGGGCGCACCCTGTTCATCGTCGGCGCGGGACGCATCGGCTATGCCACGGCGCTGCGGACGATCGGCTTCGGGATGCGGGTGACGTACTGGGCCCGCCGGGCCAAGCCGGCCTTCGAGGCCGCGCCGCTCAACGCCCGAAAACTCGAACTCGACGAGGGTCTTGCGGGCGCGGACTTCGTGAGTATCCACGTCCCTTTGACCCCCGAGACGCGAGGTCTGATCGACGCCCGCCGGCTCGCGCTCATGAAGCCCGGGGCGGTGCTGGTCAACACGGCCCGGGGGCCGATCGTCGACGAGGCGGCGCTGGCGGCGGCGCTCAGGGATCGACGGATCTTCGGCGCAGGGTTAGACGTCTTCGAGAAAGAGCCCCAGGTGTACGACGCGCTCAAGTCGCTGGACAACGTGGTCATGACCCCCCACTACGGCAGCGCCAGCGAGACGTCCCGGTCCGCGATGTCAGCGCTGTGCGCCGCCAACATCCGGGCAGTCCTTGCCGGGAAAGACCCGGTGACGCCGGTGGTCTAAACTTGGCACCGATGCACGCGCTGTTCGATGATCGCCGGTACCTCATCCCTTTCCGGTCGATCCTGCTGCCGCAGATCTTCACGGACACGCTGGTGATCGGCTCCGGGGCGGCGGGGCTCGCGGCGGCGCTCACCGCGTCGACCCACGGGGACGTGATCCTGCTCTGCAAGGACCGGCTGGGCCTGAGCAACACCGCCTGGGCCCAGGGCGGGGTGGCGGCGGTCTTGTCGAGTGAAGACACGATCGGGGCGCACGTCTCGGACACGCTCGCCGCCGGCGCGGGGCTGTGCGACGAGTCGGTGGTGCGCCACGTGGTCGCCGAAGGGGCCCGCGCGATCGAGCGCCTCCGAGCGTGGGGGTTCCGCCCGGACCTGGCGCCGGGTGACTCCGCGGAGATGGCTCTCGGGCGCGAGGGCGGGCACTCGACACGTCGGATCGTGCACGCGTCGGGCGACGCGACGGGGCAGGAGATCGCGCGGGCGCTGATCGAGCAGGCGCAGAAGCGGGGCAAGCCGACGCTGCGCGTCTTCGAGAAGTGCTTCGCGCTCGACCTGATCACGCCGTCACAGCAACCGGGCGCGCCGTGCCTGGGCGCGGTGACGTGGCACCCCCGCTTTGGGCTGCAGATGATCTGGGCACGGGCAACGATCCTTGCCTCGGGCGGCGCGGGGGCGCTGTGGCGCGAGACCACCAACCCAGCGATCGCCACCGGTGACGGCATCGCCATGGCGTACCGCGCCGGAGCGACCGTCGCCGACGCCGCGTTCATGCAGTTCCACCCGACGACCCTCTACGTCGCCGGCGCGTCGCGCACCCTGATCACCGAGGCGGTCCGCGGCGAGGGCGGACGCCTCGTCGACGACGCCGGCAACCCGATCATGCAGGGCGTTCACCCACAGGGCGACCTGGCCCCGCGCGATATCGTGAGCCGCGAGATCTTCCGAGCCCTTGCGCGTCAGGGGGCATCGCACGTGTGGCTGGATTGCCGCGGCATCGCGGGCTTCGCGGCCCGGTTCCCGGGCATCACCGCCACGCTGGCCCAGTTCGACCTCGACCCCGCGAAGGACCTGATCCCGGTCAACCCCGCGGCTCACTACTTCATCGGCGGCGTGCGCACCGACGCCCACGGCCGCACCGACGTGCCGGGCCTGTACTGCGTCGGCGAGGCGGCCAGCACCGGCCTGCACGGGGCCAACCGCCTCGCCAGCAACTCGCTGCTCGAAGCGGTGGTGTTCGGTGTGGCCGCGGGCGAGACCGCTCGGGAGATGAAACAAGGCGAGTCCAACGGCTGGGGCGTCACGGCGCGCTCGGGGCCGGTGCAAGTGATCTCCGATATCCCCCCATCACCCCGCGGCGAACTGGACCTGTCCGACGTCCGCTCCTCGGTCAGGAGTGCCATGTGGCGGAACGTGGGGCTTGAGCGGTCGGGGGCGCGGCTGGCGG
>JAFLCM010000011.1 GCA_017303565.1 Planctomycetota bacterium | reverse complement strand
GACCCAGCCGAAAGGCCGGGAACACCCCCGCCCGTGCACGGGCTTTCGCCAAGCCCAAGCCTCCCCCACTCGTGCCTCGTGCCTCTTGCCTCTTGCCTTCCGAAGACCCAAGACCCAAGACCCAACACCCAACACCCTCACCCCTCCCACGCCTCGTCCACGAGCGCCAGCCCCCGATCAATGATCTCGAACGCCTCGCGCATCTGAGACTCGTCGATGCACAGCGGCGGGTTGCACATCAGCGTGCTGCCCTGCAGGATCGTGAACAGGCCGTTCTCACGCAGGAACTTCCCCAGTGCAGGCATCACCGGGTGCGAGCCGTTGTACGGCACGAGGAGCTCCCCCTGCGCGTTCTTGCGGAACTCGATCAGCCCGAAAAGCCCGATGTTCCTGTGCTCCCGCACGCACCGGTGCTTGGCGGCGAGGCGTTCCATGTGCCCGCGCATCACCTCGCCCATCCTCGCCGCGTTCTCGACCATCCCCTCCGAGAGCAGCGCCTCGATCGCTGCCAGCGCCGCCGCCAGGCACATGGGGTGCGCGTTGTACGTCAGCCCGCCCCAGAACACGTTGGCCCGGAAGTGATCGGCGATCCGGTCGCTGACCGCCATCACGCCCAGCGGCATGTAGGAACTGGTGAGCCCCTTGGCCATCGTGCAGATGTCCGGGACGATGCCCGCCGGGTTGCCCGGGTCGTCCTTCGAGTGCTCGAACGCGAACAGGCGCCCGGTCCGCCCCCAGCCGCACATCACCTCGTCGCAGATCAGCAGGATGCCGTGACGGTCGAGCAGGGCCTTGAGGCCCGTAAGGTAGCCGCGCGGCGGCGGCAGAATCCCGTTCGTCCCCGTCACCGTCTCGATGATCATCGCCGCGATGTTCTTGGGCCCCTCGTAGTCGATGACCTCGGCGAGGTAGCGCAGATTCGCCTCGGTCCGCTCGGCGTCGGTCTGGCCGAAAGAGAAGGAGTACGGGCGCGGGTCCATCACGCGAACCACGCCGTTCATCCCCGGCTCGTTGGGCCAGCGGCGCGGGTCGCCGGTGAGGGAGATCGCGCCGTGCGTCGCGCCGTGGTACGAGCGGTACCGGGCGATGATCTTGTGCCTGCCGGTGAACAGGCGGGCCGCCTTGATCGCGTTCTCGTTAGCCTCGGCGCCGCCCAGCGTGTAGAAGAAGGTGTTGAGGTTCCCGGGCACGAGCTCGGCGAGGCGCGCCGACAGCCGGGCGCGGACCTCGGTCGCCATCCCGGGATAGGCGTACACGAGCGTCGCCGCCTGCTCCTGGATCGCCTTGACGACGCGCGGGTGCCCGTGCCCGATGTTCACGCTCATGAGCTGGCTGTTGAAGTCGATCCACCTCCGCCCCTCGGGGGAGTACAGGTAGATCCCCTCCGCGCGGGCGATCGGGAGCGGATCGACCTTGCCCGTCGCGGACCACGAGAAGAGGCTGTGCTTCAGGCACAGGTCGATCATTTCCTGGGAAGACATCGGCTGGTTCACGGATCGTGCCTTTCGCGGCTTGATGCCCGGCTGGAGCGGCTCAACTCATCCACGTCTGATCCTTCTGCTGCGCCCACTTGCTGGTGATCTTGCGCTGGCGCGTCCAGAAGCGGTAGCCGTCCCAGCCGGTGATGTTCCCGTGCCCGAAGCACGAGTCGTTCCACCCGCCGAAGCCGAACGGCTCGCGCGGGACGGGCACGCCGATGTTCACCCCGCACATGCCAGCCTCGACGCGCCCGATGACGCGCCGGGCCACGTCGCCGCTGGACGTGTAGACGCTGGAGGCGTTGCCGTACGGGTTGGCGTTCTCGATCTCGAGGGCCTTCTCCAGCGACTCGACGCGGACGACCGAGAGCACCGGGCCGAAGATCTCCTCGGTCGCCGCGGGCATGTCGAGCGTGCAGTGGTCGATGATAGTCGGGCCGACCCAGTAGCCCCCGTCGCCGCCCGAGGCCTTCGCGCCGCGGCCGTCGAGCACCACCTTCGCCCCGCGCCGCTCCGCGTCGTCGATGTAGCCGGTGATGCGCTTCAAAGCGGCGTCGGTCGTGACGGGGCCCAGGTCCTTCCCCGGCGTGATCTTCGCGGCGCGCTCCTTCACCCGGTCGAGGATGTGATCGACCTTGCCCACCGCCAGCAGCACGCTCGCCGCCATGCACCGCTGCCCGGCGCAGCCCGTGAACGACGCCGTCACGTTCTCGGAGGTGAGTTCCACATCGGCATCCGGCACGACCACGAGGTGGTTCTTCGCGCCCCCGAGGCACAGCGCCCGCCGCCCGTGCGAACTCGTCCGCGCGTACACCGCCCGCGCGACCTTCGTGGAGCCGACGAACCCCACCGCCATGATCCTCGGGTGGTCGCAGATCGCCTCCACGACCTCGCGCCCGCCCTGCACGACGCCGAACACGCCCTTGGGCAGGCCCGCCTCGGCGAGCATGTCCGCCAGACGCAGCGACGACAGCGGCACGCGCTCGCTCGGCTTCAGGATGAACGCGTTCCCGCCCACCAGCGCCTGCGGCAGCATCCACAGCGGCACCATGAGCGGGAAGTTGAAGGGCGTGATGCCCGCCACCACGCCCAGCGGCTCGTACACCACTTCGCACGCGACGCCGCGGCTGACCTCGAGCTGGTTCCCCGCGGCGAGGTTCGGAAGCGAGCAGCCGTAATCGACGCACTCGATGCCCTTCTCCACTTCGGCTTTGGCCTCGCCGAAGACCTTGCCGTTCTCGTGGCTGATGAGCCACGAGAGCTCGTCGATGTTGCGGATCAGCAGTTCGCGGAGCCTGTAGAGCACCTGGGCCCGCTCGCGGATGGGCCAGTCGCGCCAGCCGGCGAAGGCGGCCGAACCGGCCCGCACCGCCGCGTCCACATCGTCGGCGCCGCTCATGGCCACGGTGCTCATCGCCTTCCCGAACCGCGGGTTGATGACCTCCTGCTTCGCGTGGGAGGAGGACGGATCGCGCCACTCGCCGCCGATCAGGTTGCGCGCGGGCGTGAACGTGGTGAAGTCGTAGTTGGTGGCCGGAAATGTGGTGGTCATCTCGATGTCTCTGTCCGGGTGTTCGCGGTGGGCCGTGCCGGCGACGCGGGAACCGCGGCTCGCCGGGAGGCGGTCATCTCTTCGGAAGCGTACGGGCCACGCCGCGCGGGGTGCACGCCTCGTTGCGGCGCATCTGGGCGGTCCAGTAGTCCGGGAAGCACGGGCGGTCGATGTACCGGCCCGTTCCCGGCTGCGTCTTGAGTTGGCCGTTCTCCCACAGCACGCGCCCGCGGCTGAGCGTGACGGCCGCGACCCCCGTGACCGTCATCCCTTCGTAGATGTTGGTGTCCACCTTCTGGTGGTGCGTCTTCGCGGAGATCGTGCGCGATCCGGCGGGGTCCCAGATCACGATGTCGGCGTCGCTCCCGGGGGCGATCGCGCCCTTGCGGGGGTGGATGTTGAAGACCTTGGCGGTGTTGGTGCTGGTGACGGCGACGAACTCGCTGGGGGTCAGGCGGCCCGCCCCGACGCCGTGGTGCCACAGCACGCTCATGCGGTCCTCGATGCCGCCGGTCCCGTTGGGGATCTTGCGGAAATCGGTCATGGCCGGGTCGCCCGCTCCGCCGCGCTTCTGCGGGGCGCAGAAGCAGCAGTGGTCGGTCGCGGTCGTGTCGAGCACGCCGCCCTGCAGGCCCTTCCACAGCGCCGCCTGGTGCTCCTTGGCGCGGAACGGTGGCGACATCACGAACGCGGCGGCCCTGTCCCAATCGGGGTTGAGATAGACCGAGTCGTCGATGACGAGGTGCTGGGCGAGCACCTCGCCGAACACGCGCTGGCCTTCCGCCTTGGCGCGGGCGATGGCTTCCATCGAGTCGAAGCACGAGTTGTGGACGATGTAGACCGGCACGCCGATGACCTCGGCGATCCGGATGGCGCGGTTGGCCGCTTCACCCTCCACCTCCGGCGGGCGCGAGAGCGGGTGACCCTCGGGGCCGGTGATGCCGCGCTCGAAGACCTCGCGCTGCAGGCGGAAGACCAGTTCGCCGTTCTCGGCGTGTACGGTGCAGATGGCGCCCAGTTCCTTGGCGCGCAGGAAGCTGCTGATGAGCACCTCGTCGTCGACCATGATGGCGTTCTTGTAGGCCATGAAGTGCTTGAAGCTGTTCACGCCGTGCTCGCGGCACAGCGTGCCCATGTCCGCCGCGACCGATTCATCCCACCATGTGACGGCGACGTGGAACGAGTAGTCGGCGGCGGCTTTTTCCGCCCAGCCGCGCCACTTCTTGTACGCCGCGAGCAGCGACTCCTTTGGCGCGGGGATGACGAAGTCGATGATCATGGTGGTGCCGCCCGCCGCCGCGGCGCTCGTGCCGGAGAAGAAGTCCTCCGACGCGACGGTGCCCATGAAGGGGAGTTCCATGTGCGTGTGCGGGTCGATGCCCCCGGGCATGACGAAAGCGCCGGAGGCGTCGATGGTTCGGGCGCCGGCGGGCGCGTCCAGGCCGACGCCGACGGCGTGGACCTTCTCGCCGACGATGAGCACGTCGGCCCGGGCCTGGCCCTCCGCGGTGACGACGGTCCCGCCTTTGATGATGATCGACATGGCTTGCTCCACGCTCGCGCGCTCAGGACTCGACGATCTCGCCGTACGCCTCCGGGCGCCGGTCGCGGTAGAACTGCCAGACCGAGCGCACCTGCTCGATCATGGAGAGATCGAGGTCGGCGACGAGCAGTTCGTCCTTGTCCTCCGAGGCCTGCGCGACCGTCTCGCCGCGGGGGTTGACGAAGTAGCTGGTGCCGTAGAACTTGCCGATGTTCCACGGCGCTTCTGTGCCGACGCGGTTGATGTTGCCCATGAAGTAGCCGTTGGCGACGGCGTGGGCGGGCTGCTCGATCTTCCAGAGGTACTGCGAAAGGCCTGCGACGGTGGCCGACGGGTTGAAGACGATCTCGGCGCCGTTGAGGCCGAGGCAGCGGGCGCCCTCGGGGAAGTGGCGGTCGTAGCAGATGTAGACACCGACCTTGGCGTAGCGCGTCTTGAACACCGGGTAGCCGCCGGTGCCGGGCTTGAAGAAGAACTTCTCGAAGAATCCCGGGTTCACCTGGGGTATGTGCTGCTTGCGGTACTTGCCGAGGTACGACCCGTCGGCGTCGTAGACGGCGGCGGTGTTGTAGAGGACGCCGCTCATCTCCCGCTCGTACACCGGGACGACGACCGCCATGGCGTGCTTCTTGGCCACCGAGGCGATGAGGTTGGTGGTGGGTCCGGGCACCTCCTCCGCAGCCTCGTACCACCTCGGGTCCTGGCTGGGGCAGAAGTACGGCCCGTTGAAGATCTCCTGAAGGCACAGGATCTGGACCCCCTTCCTGCCCGCCTCCTCAATCATCGGGATGTGCTTGTCCACCATCGCCTTCTGGATGTCGGCGACCGGGCGACGCTCGTCGTTGACGGGGTTGGCGCACTGGATCAGTCCGCACCGCACGATTCTTGCCATTCGTCGTACCTCGCATGCCCGCGGCGAGCCCGTCGCCGCGTTTTCTCAGAGTTCAGCCGAACATCCTCGCGCTCAGTGGGCCCCCTTCTTGGGGCGGAGCGTCTTGCCCTGGGTCACGTGCTCGTTCCACGTCGCGGGCGCGTGGCCGTTGTTGACCTCCACCATCGAGATGCACTCCGGGACGGGGCAGACGATCTGGCACAGGTTGCAGCCCACGCACTCGGACTCGTCGACCGTGGGCACGCGCGAGGCGGCGGTGGGGTGGATGCACTGGTGGGCGCCGTCGTGGCACGCGGCCACGCAGAGCTGGCACCCGATGCACTTGTCCGCGTCGATCTTGGCGACCGTCTCGTAGTTGAGGTCGAGGTCTCCCCACTCCGAGAACGCGGGCACGGCCTTGCCGACCATGCGGTCGATCGAGTCGAAGCCGTGGGTGCGCATGTACTCCTCGAGGCCGTCGATCATGTCCTCGACGACGCGGTAGCCGCGGAGCATGACCTCGGTGCACACCTGGACGCTGGAGGAGCCGAGCAGGATGAACTCCACGGCGTCGCGCCAGTTGGACACGCCGCCGATGCCGCTGATCGGCAGGCCGAACTGCTTCTCGCGTGCCAGCGCGGCGACCATGTGCAGGGCGATCGGCTTGACGGCGGCGCCGCAGTACCCGCCGTTGGTGCTGGCGTGGCCGACGCGCGGCTCGGGGACGAAGCGGTCGATGTCGACGGCGATGATGCTCTTGATGGTGTTGATGAGCGACACACCGTGGGCCCCGCCGCGCTTGGCGGCCAGGCCGTGGGGGACGATGTCCGAGACGTTGGGGGTGAGTTTCACGAGCACGGGCACGGTCGAGTACTCGACGGCCCAGGAGGTGATCTCCTGGTTGATGCGCGGCTCCTGGCCGACCGCCGAGCCCATGCCGCGCTCGCACATGCCGTGCGGGCAGCCGAAGTTCAGTTCCAGCCCGTCGGCGCCGGCGTCGATGGATCGCTTGATGATGTCGCGCCACTCTTCGCGGGTCTCGACCATGAGCGACACGACGAGGGCGTGTTTGGGGAACAGTCGCTTGGTCTCGGCGATTTCGCGGAGGTTCACGTCGATCGGGCGGTCGGTGATGAGTTCGATGTTGTTGAAGCCGGCGCCCTGCACGCCGCGGACGGTGTGCCCGCCGAAGCGGCCGGAGACGTTCTGGATGGGCGTGCCCAGGGTCTTCCAGACGGCGCCGCCCCAACCGGCGTCGAAGGCGCGCTGCACCTGAAGCCCGGAGTTCGCCGGCGGCGCCGACGCCAGCCAGAACGGGTTCGGCGCTCGGATCCCGGCGCAGTTGACGCTCAGGTCGGGCATCGGCGAACCTCCCTCTTCATGCGATGGCTCCGGTGAGGAACGCGTGGATCGCCCGGGCGGCGGCCTTGCCTTCGGCGGCGGCGTTGACCACTTCCTTCCCCCCGTTGGCGCAGTCCCCGCCCGCGTACCAGCCCTTGCGACCGGTGAAGCCGTGTGAGTCCACCACGATCCGTCCCTTGTCCAGCGTGATCCCTTCCAGGCCGGCGAGCATGGGGCCGAGCCGCGCCTGCCCGATGGCGATGAGCGCCAGGTCCGCATCGAGGACGAACTCGGAGCCGGGGACGGGGCGTTTGTGGTCGTCGACGCGCACGCAGCGGACGCGCTGCAGCCGGGCGTCGCCCTCGAAGGCCACCGGGAGCGCCTGCCACTCGGCGCGGACGCCCGCGTCCTTTGCTTCGCTCCACTCGTGAGCGTATCCGGGCATGTGCGGCTCCTTGCCGCGGTAGACCATCGTCACGCTCGGGATGCCGAGGCCGGAGGCCTCGCGGACGGCGTCCATGGCGGTGTTGCCGCCGCCGACGACCACGCACCTGCGGACTCCGTCCAGGGGGACAGTGCGGAGTTTCATCTGCTCGATCCAGTCGACGGCGCCGCGCACGCCGGGGAGGTTCTCTCCGGGCACGCCCAGCATGGCGTCGGCTCCGAGCCCGACGCCGACGAACACGGCGTCGTGGCGGCGCTCCAGTTCCGCGAGGGTGACGCCGTTGCCCACGTGAACGCCGCGTTGAACGTCGATGCCGCCGATGCGCAGCACCCATTTTGCTTCTTCGACGGCGCGGTCGGTGCGCATCTTGTAGGGCGCGACGCCGGTGGCGTTGAGTCCGCCGATGAGGGAGCGCTGCTCGTAGATGGTGCAGCGGTGGCCGTGGCGCCGGAGCTCGTGGCCGGCGGCGAGGCTGGCCGGGCCGGCGCCGATGAGGCCCACGCTCCTGCCGGTGTCCGCGCCGGCCTCGAAAAAGCGCCAATCCTTCTCGAACGCGGTGTCGGTGGCGTAGCGCTGCAGCCGCCCGATCTGGATGGGCGGGGCGTCCATGTGGTTGTAGACGCACGCGCCCACGCACAGCACCTCGACGGGGCACACCCGGGCGCAGCTCATGCCGAGGATGTTCGACTCAAAGATCGTCCGCGCCGAGCCCTTCACGTTGCCGGTCGAGATCTTGCGGATGAACTGGGGGATGTCGATCGCGGTCGGGCACGCGCTGATGCAGGGTGCATCGGAGCAGAAGAGGCAGCGGTTGGCCTCCGCGACGGCCTGGTCGCGCGTCATCGCGGGCTTGGCGTCGTCGAAAGCCGCCTCGGTCCGGTCGATCGGGAGCGGGGGAACAGGACTCAGCGGTGTCGGTGCGGGTTCGGCCATCGATGCTCCGCCGGCCTCCGGCGCGCGGCTGCCGGTGGGCATGATACGGAATTCCCGGCGTTCGTCCCGGGGGATGCTGAAAGAAGAGCGAGGGACGCCCGGCGCCGGGTCAGGCATCCTCCAGTGCGAGGTCGGGGCGTCGGAACATGAGCAGGAAGTACACGCCCGCGCCCAGTCCCAGCCCGATAAACCACGCGTAGCCGTAGATTGAATCGAAGACGCCGGGGAACGGGGGCGGGGCGTTCCGTGCCGCGGCGAGCGCGTTCACGAAGCCCGGGACGTTCGGCGCGACCGCGACGACCAGCGCGATCACAGCCGCCGGGTTCACGCCCCGGCCGTAGGCCGAGTCGGCGGGGTCGTAGAGGGCTTGCAGCGAGAGGCGTGTTTTTCGGAGCACGTAGTAGTCGCAGAGCATGATCCCCGCGATCGGTCCCAGCAGGGCGCTGTACCCGATCAGCCAGGTGAAGATGTACGCGGCGAGGTTGTTGTAGAGGTACCAGGGCATCATGAGGATGCCCGCGAAGGCCGTGATCATGCCGCCGGTGCGCGTGCTGATGCGGCGGGGCGCGATGTTGGCGATGTCGTTCGCGGGGCTGACCACGTTCGCGGCGATGTTGGTCGTGAGCGTCGCGACCGACAGCGCCACCATCGCGACGACAATCACCGGAACGGAGCCGAGTTTCGCCACGAGCGTCACGGGGTCCCAGATGGCCTGGCCGAAGATCAGCGTGGTCGCGCTGGTCACCACGATGCCGATGAAGCAGAACAGGGTCATCGTGGTCGGGAGCCCGAGGGCCTGGCCCCATGCCTGGGTTTTCTGGTCCCTGGCGTAGCGCGTGAAGTCCGGGATGTTCAGCGAGAGCGTGGCCCAGAAGCCGACCATGGCCGTGAGCTGCGGCCAGAAGAGCGTCCAGAAGCCCGCGCCCGGCTTGAAGCTGGATCCCTTCGAGAACAGGGCCGACACCGAGTCCACGCGCCACAAGGCCCAGGCCAGGAGCGCCAGCCCCGCGAGGATCAGGAAGGGCGCGGTCCACGATTCCAGCCACTTGATGGCGTTCATCCCGTTCCAGATGAAGTACACGTTCGCCAGCCAGAACGCGAGGAAGCACGCGGCCTGCAGGGGTGTCAACCCGAGCGCGGAGATGTGCGCGGCCTTGTCCGCGACCGTGTCGATCCAGCCCAGAGCGCCGAGGATTTGGTAGATGGCGTCGCCGCCGATCCAGGTCTGGATGCCAAACCAGCCGCACGCGACCAGGGCGCGGGCCATGGCGGGGATGTTCGCGCCGGCGACGCCGAAACTGGCCCGCATGAGCACGGGGAAGGGGATGCCGTACTTCGCCCCGGCGTGGCCGTTGAGGATCATCGGGATGAGCACGATGGCGTTGCCGAGCGCGACCGTGAGCACCGCCTGCCACCACGCCATCCCCTGCTCGACCATGCCCGCGGCGAGGGTGTATGTGGGGATGCACACCGCCATGCCGATCCACAGTGCGGCGATGTTCCAGGTGGTCCAGGTGCGCTGGCTGGGGGTGGTCGGCGCGAGGTCGTGGCGGGCGATTTCGGCCATGATCGCTTGCTATCGGACAAGTGAGACCTGCATGTGGAACGATGGGCCGGTGAATCGACGTCGGCCGCGGTCCCGCATGGCGCCGCCGTTGGCCGGGCTCGGGCGGGAAAGGTGCCTTCTCGCACGCCCCGGCCCGGGAGCGCCCGAGTCGGCGGAGGGGACGAATCTGGTGGCACGGGGCGACCCGATGGGGATGTGGTATCGCCCGCGTGCGTGTTCTCGTGCGGCATTTCTCCGGCTTGCCGCGGCATCGAAGTCGGAGACAATGGCCCGCATGCCCGACCCCGCCGTCCCCGCGCCGCCCCCCGCACCGTCTGCTTCCGGGTGGGTGGTGCACGATGACCCCGAGTCCCGGCGACTGCGCGAAGACACGGCGCGAAAGGTCAACTGGAAGCGGTGGGGGCCGTACCTGTCGGAGCGGCAGTGGGGGACGGTGCGGGAGGATTACTCCGGTGACGGCAACTGCTGGAACTCGTTCCCGCACGACCACGCCCGGAGCCGGGCGTACCGGTGGGGTGAGGACGGGCTGCTGGGCATCTGCGACCGCGAGTGCCGTCTGTGCTTCGGGCTGGCGCTCTGGAACGGGAAGGACGCGATCCTGAAGGAGCGGCTGTTCGGGCTGACCGGCCCCGAGGGGAACCACGGCGAGGACTGCAAGGAGAACTACTACTACCTCGATTCGACGCCGACGCACTCGTACATGCGGGCGCTCTACAAGTACCCGCGGGCGGCGTACCCGTACGCAGACCTGGTGGAGGAGAACCGCCGGCGGAACCGCGTGCAGGGCGAGTACGAACTGGCGGACACGGGGGTGTTCGATCCGCACGCGGAGGGGTCGTTCGACGTTCAGGCGGAGTATGCGAAGGGGGATGAGGCGCCGGACGACATCCTGATCCGCGTGACGGTGTCGAACCGCTCGGCGCCGGGGTCGCAGGCGGCGACGGTGCATGTGCTGCCGACCCTGTGGTTCCGCAACACGTGGAGCTGGGGCGCGGTGATGGAGGAATCGACCGAGCGGCCCTCGCTGCGGGCGGTTTCGGCTGGCGAGATCGCGTGCGAGCACGCGACGCTGGGGAAGATGCGGTTCTCGGTTGAGGGGGTGGCGGGAAGCGGAATCGAACCGCGGCTCTTGTTCACCGAGAACGAGACGAACGCGCAGCGGCTGTTCAACGCGCCCAACGCGTCGGCGTACACGAAGGACGCGTTCCACCGGCACGTGATCGAGGGCGACGGCGCGGCGGTGAACCCCGCGAAGACGGGCACCAAGGCGGCGGCGTGGTTCACGCTGACGATCGCGCCGGGCGCTTCGGTGGTGCTGCGGATGCGGCTGCGGCGTGAGTCGGCCTCTCTGCCCCCGGCGTTCGCGGGGTTCGATGAGGTGTTCGGGCGGCGGCGCGACGAGTGCGATCAGTTCTATCGGAATGTGCTGCCGAAGTCGACGCCGCCGGACCGCGCCCTTGTCGCCCGGCAGGCGTACGCCGGCATGCTGTGGAGTAAGCAGTTCTATTACTACGTGGTCGAGGAGTGGCTGCGGGGGGACGAGAAGCAGCCCCCGCCGCCGGCGTCGCGGAACAGCGGGCGGAACCGGGACTGGCCGCACCTCTTTAACCGCGACGTGATCTCGATGCCGGACAAGTGGGAGTACCCGTGGTACGCGGCGTGGGACTTGGCGTTCCACATGATCGCGTTCGCGCAGATCGACCCGCGCTTCGCCAAGGACCAGTTGATGCTGTTCCTGCGCGAGTGGTACATGCACCCCAACGGGCAGTTGCCGGCGTACGAGTTCGCGTTCGGGGATGTGAACCCGCCGGTGCACGCGTGGGCGTGCTGGCGCGTGTACAAGATCACCGCGCCGGAGGGGCAGCGCGACCTGGATTTCCTCGAGCGCGCGTTCCAGAAACTGCTGCTGAACTTCACCTGGTGGGTCAACCGCAAGGACCCCGAGGGGAAGAACATCTTCGCGGGCGGGTTCCTGGGGCTCGACAACATCGGCGTCTTCGACCGCTCCGCGCCGCTGCCGACCGGCGGGCACCTGGAGCAGGCCGACGGCACGGCGTGGATCGCGTTCTACTGCGGCACCATGCTCGCCATGGCGCTCGAACTCGCGAAGACCCGGCCCGCGTACGAGGACATCGCCAGCAAGTTCTTCGAGCACTTCATCCACATCGCCGACGCGATCAACACCTTCGGCGGCACGGGCCTTTGGGACGAAACGGACGGCTTCTACTACGACCAGTTGCGCATCCACGGGCAGTCGATCCCGCTGAAGGTGCGGTCGCTCGTCGGCATCATGCCCATCACCGCGGTGGAAACGATCGAGCAGGACGTGATCGAGCGCCTCCCGGGGTTCTCCAAACGGGCCGCGTGGTTCCTGCACCACCGACCGGAACTGGGCGCGTACACGGGGTACATGGAGAAGGCCCACCGCGGCAAGCCGAGGCGGCTGCTCGCGCTCACCAACCGCGACCGCCTGAAGCGCGTGCTCCGCTACGTCCTCGACGAGACGGAGTTCCTCTCCGACTACGGTGTCCGCTCCGTCAGCCGCTTCCACAAGGAACACCCCTACGTTTTCAACGACGACGGCGCGGAGCACCGCGTCGCGTACACCCCCGGCGAGAGCGACACGTGGCTCTTCGGCGGCAACTCCAACTGGCGGGGGCCGATCTGGTTCCCGCTCAACTATCTGCTCATCGAGGCGCTGGAGCGCTACCACCGCTTCTACGGCGAGTCGTTCCAGGTGGAATGCCCCGCCGGCTCGGGCAACATGTGTACGCTCGACAAGGTCGCCGACGAGCTGCGCGAGCGGCTGGTGCGGATCTTCCTCGCCAACCCGGCGACGGGCATGCGCCCCTGCCACGGCAACGAGCTGCTCTACGCCAACGACCCCAACTGGAAGGACCTCGTGCTCTTCCACGAGTACTTCCACGGCGACACGGGCCGGGGCCTGGGCGCGTCACACCAGACGGGCTGGACGGGGCTGGTCGCGCCGCTGCTCGCGGATCCGTACTGGCGGATGGATAAGGCGAATGAGAGTCGGTAGGGGTTAGCGAGGGAGCGTTTGAAGAAGGGCGTCGAGGCGTGCCTCCATGTCCGACTTCCCAACCATGGCGAAGAGACACTGCCCGCCACTGCGGGCCGCCCAGAGTTCGCCAACGAGGTTCTTCTCGCGAGAATCGTCGTTGCTCATGCGATCCGCGCCTTTGTACTCGACGACCGCGATTCGGCCGTCCTTCAGCTTCGCCACGAAGTCCGGGTAGAAGCCACGGTCGGCGAGAGGGAGCCGAAACGCGTACTGCCCGGTTGTGAGGTTCCTGACCCAGTACGCGACGTTCGGATGGCCGGCGATCAGCGCGGCGCAGCGGGCCTCTTCCGGCTCCATCCCGGCGATGTTCGCGTAGAAGTGGTTTCGGAGCGTCAAGTCCCCGTCGTAGTTGCTGGGTGCTGGGTACACGCCGATTTTCTTCGGGAACTCGAACACGACCTCCGGGCGGCACTCCACCTTCGGGCCTTTGTTTTCGAACAGCACGGCCTGATAGGTCTCTTTCTGCGACCTCAGACGGTGCGAGTCGATTCGGTGCTCGATCGCCGCGACCAGCCTCCACCGCAGCGGAAGGAGCGTGTCGAACCCCAGGCCGCGCTTCGCGTTCAGGTGGGCGAAGACCCGCTCGAGGAACGCCCGCTTCTGCGGCTGCGTCGCCTCGGGGACCTTGATCTCCGCGTCGAGCCAGTCCACGAACGCCTCCGGGGTTTTCGGTCCCCTCAGGTCGCGGAGTTTCATCTGTTCGGTCAGGCGCGTCAGCAGCTCGACGCCCAGTGTCCCTTCGGCTCTCACGTCGATCGTCGCACCGGTGACGGTCGTTCGGGCCGGGTCGAGGGCGTCCTCGCCGAGCGCCGCGTCGCACTCGTCCAGCGTCCACGCGACCTCCGAATCCGTGGGATCGAAGAGTGTCCAGCCCGTCGGCGCTGCCGGGTCGGCCACCGCCAACTGTGGGACGCCGAGATCGTCTCCGAAGTAAGCGGGGTTCGTCGGGTGGCCCCCGGTCTTGTTCCGTACTTTCAGTACGGCACGCCGATCCTCCGGCTTGTCAAACACGGCGGCCAGCGCGTCGGCCTGCTTGGTCGTCAGCAGCCCACCCGTCCAGACAATCTCGGTTTCCTTTGTGTCCGCCCGAGTCTGAAAGGCCAGGCTCTCGCGCACGTCTTTGGGAAGCGATGCGATCGCCTTGTCGCTGGGCTTGTTCGTGACGACCTCGAACACCGGTTCGGACGAGTTGAACAGACCGCCGGCGCCGCCGGAGTCCGCCTTGCCGGTTTCGTCGGCCACCGCCGCCTCGGCCTCGTAGCGATCGAAGCCGCTCTCGACGAGGGCATCTTTGAGCGACTGGGCCGCGAGCCCGAAGTCCCGGCTCGTCGCGTAGGCGTACGCCTCGTTTAGCGCGTCAGTCTTCTTCAGCTTGGCGTGGGGCAGGCGCAGCACCCGTCCCAGGAGCTGCTCGACGGCCCCTTTGGCCGACAGATTTGCCACGCTGCACAGCACGTACGCGAACGGGCAATCCCAACCCTCGCGCAGCGCGCTCACGGTGATGACGTACTTCAGTGGGCATGTTGGAGAAAGCGGATTATCCGGCAGTTCGTCCTTCTCCCCCGTGCGGATGGCGACCTCGTTCTCCTTGACGCCAAAGTCCTTCAGCAACCATGCTTTCAGCACGTCCGGCGTGATGCGCTCCTCCCCCTCGCTCTTGCTTTGCGCCTGAAACAGGATGATCGGCCGGATGTACTCGCCGCTGGTCTTCTCCTCCTCCGCCGCCAGCCGCTCGAGGTCCTCTCTCTTGGCGAGTGCCGACGTGATCGCCTCGTGCGGGTTGCTCCGCTCCGCCAGCCGGATCGGCATCTTGATCATCTGCGCCGCCTTCAACTCCGAGGCGGAGACGCTGAAGAGGATGTTGCTGCCGACCTTGGTCCGCGTGTGCGTGGCGGGCGTGGCCGTGAACTCGATGATGCCCGAGGGGTTGAACCGGCGGAGCGTGTCGTACGACAGGTCGCTCCGGGCGTTGTGCGCCTCGTCCACGATCACCAGCGGCATGCGCAGCCGGAAGAGGTTGGCGAGGCTCTTGGCGAACGTGCCGCCCTCGGCCACCGCGTTGCCCTCCGCGTCGGTTTGTTCCAGCAGCGCGAGCTGCGCCGGTGTGATGTTGGCAAAGTGGTCGATCAACTCGCCGTTGCCGCGATAGACCAGCCGTCCTTCTTTCGCTGCCACCCGAAACGTCTGCATGGTCGCCACGATGATCGTGGTGTCCGCATCGAGGGTGCCGGGCTTGACGGACAACGCCTCCTCCACCGAAAGCACCGTCACGCACCCCTTGAACGCCTCATCCAGCGCCGCTCGGTACGGGTGCCGCCGGTCCTTCAGCGCCTTGATTGTCTGCTCGACGATGGTGTTGCTGGGGGCGAGCCAAAGCACCACCGCCCGCTCGGTCTGAAGGAACGCCTTGGTCGCGACGCCGACGGCGTGCGCCGCGATGATGGTCTTGCCCCCGCCCGTCGGCACGCGCAGGCAGACGTAGGGAAACACCTCGCTCTCGGGCCACCCGGGGATGACCGCGTACTCAGTCCGCCGCCCGTACTTGTCCACCGGGCGAGCCTCGCTTGCGTTGAAGGCGGCCTTCGATCCCTTCTCCCGTGCGGCGCGCAGAAACGTCTCCAGGGCCTTCAGGCAGTCGGACTGGTAGCCCTTCAGGGCGAAGGTCATGCGGCTCGCTCCTCAGGTGACCTTGATCTGGTAAGGGATCTGGCGGAAGGTGACGCCCTCGCGCTTCAGGCGGGCCGCCCCCAACCGGCACGCTTCGCCGAAGACCACGCGCGGGCCGTCGTGCTTGGGCAGTTCGGTCAGCACGTCTCCCGTGAGCACGTTGCCCCCATCTGGGCGCTTGTCGCCCAGGATGCCGTTGAAAAGCAGGTAGTACGCCGTCCCCCGGCACTCGCCGATGAGCGGGGACTTCTTGGCGTTGACCTTCCGGCGGTTCGGCAGCGGCTCGCCCGTTTCGGTGAAGAAGACGTGGGCGGCGAGTTCGGCGAACCGCACCTCGGAACGCACCTGCCCCCGCTCGTTGAAGATCGGCTCGCCCAGCGTGACGTAGCGGAAACCGCCGCCGGTGCCCTCGACCTTCTCTTTCTTCTTGTCTCCCGCGGGGTGGTACCCCGCGATCACCTTGGTGAGCCGCTGCGCCGTGATGTCTTTGGCGATCTTCGGGTCCATCTCGATGCAGATGAAGCGCCGGTTGCCTCCGTCGGCCTTGTTCATCGCCAGCACCGCGTGCCCGGTCGTGCCGCTGCCCGCGAAGGAGTCCATGACGAGGGAGTCTTTGTCGGCGGCGATTTGTGCGACGCGCTGAATCAGTTGAGACGGCTTGGGAGTGATGAACAAGTCTTGTCCCGGTCCAAGCGCCATCAACTGGCTCAGTTCCTGCTTGGAGTTACGTGTGCTGCCGACTTCTTGCCAAGGCCAGAGCGTTTGCGGCACCACGCCATCCTTGACCTCCGACAGAAACCGCTTGAAGCCCGGCCTGTTGCTTCCGCCCTTGCCCCAGTAGATGCGATTATCCGCCACGAGTTCGTCGAACCGCTCGCGACTGAATCGCCAGTAGCTTCCCGCGGGTGGCCCGGGGATGACTTTGCCCGACGGCGTTGTGATTGGATATCGCCCCGCCGCGTAGAAGTTCCTGGCAGCGAGATCGCTCAATAGCCACGGGCCGCGGGAGTCATTGTCTGGATTCTTGTATCGCGCGATCATCGCCTCGTTGCGAGGCACTGGATGAGGCCGCCAGGTGTTTCCGTCCCTGGCGTAGATCACCATGTACTCGTGGTCTTCGCTGAGATGGATGGCGGAGTTTTTCGGGCTGTCCATCTTGTGCCACAAGACCGTCGCCACGAAGTTCTTCCGCCCAAACACCTCATCCATCACCCCGCGTAGGTGCTGCACCTCGTTGTCATCGATCGACACAAAGATCGCCCCATCCTCCGTCAAAAACTCCCGCAGCAGGGCCAACCTCGGGTACATCATGCACAGCCAGCGGTCGTGCCGGTCGAGCGTCTCTCCCTCCTTGCCCACCACCTTCCCCAGCCACTGGCGGATCTCAGGGCTGTTCACGTTGTCGTTGTACACCCACCCCTCGTTCCCCGTGTTGTACGGCGGGTCGATGTAGATGCACTTCACCCTCCCCGCGTAGTAAGGCAACAACGCCTTGAGCGCCAGCAGGTTGTCCCCCTGCACCAACAGGTTGCCGCTGCCTACGCCGCCGTCCTCACCCACGCTCAGGGCCGGATCGCCGCGCAGCAGGTGATACGGGACCTCCCGATGGTGCCCGACCACGGCCTCCTTGCCGATCCACTGCAGACTCGCCATGAGGCGGAGTTTACCGAAGCGCCACGATCGCGCTCGGCGTGTGGGCCCAGTCCCGCGGGGCCGTGTGTTACTTCTTCGCCACCGCGAACCCCACGCCGCCCGCCACCAGCGTCACCGCCGCGAGGGCTCCCACCACGGCGAGCAGGTTGCCGCCGACCAGGTCGGTGAGCATCGAGGGGGCGGCGCCGTAGACGCCCATGAGGACGGCGGCGATGCCCGCCGTGAGGGCCAGCATCGCGCCGATGGCCAGGCCGCCGGTGAGGCCGGAGCCTTTGGCGTCGTAAGCCTCGGCGGCGACCATCGCCAGGGCGGGGGAGTTGCCGGAGTCGGTGGCGGCGCTGCCCTCGAAGAGGCCGCCGTCGCCGAAGTTCGCCGCCGCGGCGCCCGCGCCCGC
>JAFLCM010000109.1 GCA_017303565.1 Planctomycetota bacterium | reverse complement strand
AGGCTCCGACCGGCGAACCTCCCCAGCGTGAGGCCCTTCTCGATCGCGTCAGCCAGGCCCCGCAGCCGCGCATCGGACTCCGGCCCGTCGTCGCCCGTCGGGACGACGCTGTCGCACGCCGCACGCACCTCGCCGCCCCGCCTGCCCCAGCGGGCCTGGAGCATGCGGACACCCCCGGCGTGGATCTCCACTCCGACGGGCAGGTCGCGGGCTCCGAGAAGCGATCTGAGGTTCACGTCCGGTCTTCTCCGTCGGCGTCGGCTTAGCCGCCCGATCCGCCCTCGTCTTCGTCTTCGGACGTGGAGTCCTCGATCCGCGCCACCGTGAGGTACCCCGTGTACGGCGCGATGGTGATGCGGAAGTGCTCCCCGACGGCGGTGACGTCGATCGTGCCGCTGGCGGGCTCGTTGCCATTGATGGTGGTCACCGGGCCGCCGAGTTCGTCGAAGACCAGCGTGTTGCCGCCGCTGATGCTCACGCCGGAGATGGTCGCGCCCCCGTAGCGGGGGTCGTCGAAGTCGCGACTGAGCGGCTTGGTGGGCTGGGCCGGGTCGTACATCGCGGCGCTGGTGAGGTCGAGCACGTTGCCGGTTGGTTCGGCCAGCGTGTACCCGTTGGCGGTGGCGTAGGTGTACGAGCCGCCCGACGGGCGGGCCACGCGGTTGAACGCGATCGCCCGGCGCGACTGGTACGCCATCGCATCGGACTGCACGAAGGCGATGTCGGCGACGATCATGCGCACCGCCGCCTGCACGCGCAGGCCGTTGGTCTGCGACATCGAAGGGATGATCAGCGCGCTCGCGATGCCCAGCACCGCGATGGTGATGAGCAACTCGATCAGCGTGAAGCCACGCGCATCGGGGATGTCGGATCGTTGAAGAGTCATCAGGTGTCGCTCCGGGCCACCCTTGTCCGTGCCGAACGCCCCGTCCGGGGCTCCCCCCCACCGCTCGGGAACGGGCTACTGAACCAGTTCGACCTTTGGCATCGAGGTGACCTTGACCTCGAAGCCGCCCTTGTCCAGCTTCTGCTCCAGCGACTGCATCTTCGCGGCCATGTCTTCCAGAGACTTGATCATCCGGGCCCGCTGCTCCGAGGCGTTTGGAACGCCGTACGCCTCCGGCAGCGTGCGCTGCGCCAGCGCCTCGCTCGTGATGCTCTCGCTGTTCTCCTTGACCAGGTTCATGGCCAGCAGCGCGGCGATCACCCACAGCGCGGTGTCGCGGACGCGGGTGGCGCTGGCGCGGTCGGTGCCGGTCGGATTCGTGGGCGCGTTCATGGTCGGCTCCTGTGACATCCCCCGGTTCGGCGGGGGCGCTCCGGGAGGTCATCGGACGTTCCCGCGAGGGGCGTAAGCCGAACTGCCCGAGAAGCGGGCGCGTGGTTGGGCGTGTGACGCCCGCTGCGCGATCTCAGCCCAAGAAAAACGCCGCCCGGAAGGGGCGGCGCGAATCTTCTCAGTCTCGCCGGGCGCGTCACTCGTTCGACAGCGCGTCCGCGCCGCGGTCGTATCCGCTGGCGAACACGTCGAGGCGGGTGTTGCCCGAGTCGATGCTGTAATACCACCCGTTGGCGCTGGTCTGCGGCTCGGCCGCCGCCGCCGCGCCGTCGCCGACGACCAGCAGCGTCTTGCCGACGAAGGGGTTCATCGGCTCCTCCTTCAGGTACTTGGCGCTGACCAGGATGCCCCAGCCGTTGTTCGTCAGGCCCGCGCCCATCGGCGCGGTCGCGTCGGCGGTCGGGAACTGCCCGGCGTTCGCCCCGCGGTAGATCTCGATCTGCGAATCGACCTCCTGCAGCTGACGCTGCAGCGCCGACTTGATCGCCGTCCCGCTCGCGTGCGCGAACTGGGGGACGACGAGCGCGGCGAGGATCCCGAGGATCATCACCACAATCAGGATCTCGACGAGCGTGAAGCCGTTGCGCCGGTGGTACATGTCCAGGTCCTTCCTGTGATCCCCCCGCCCCGGGCGGGAGATTCCGTGCAAGCGGGCGGCGCCCCTTTCGGGAGGCCGCCCGTGTCTTGAGTCATGTCCGGGCGATGCCCGGGTTCAAGTCAGACGACGCACTCAGGGGGTCGAGCCGCCCGAGCCGCCCGAGCCGCCGGAGCCGCCGGACGAAGCACCGGTGGTGCCGTTGAAGTTCGACTCGTGGGCGAGCGCGGGCTTGCCGTCGGAGCCGATGGGGTCGAAGCCCGCGGCGTAGATGGTGCCGGCGTCCGCAGCGCCCGAGCCGTTCTCGTAGAACCAGCCGGTCGCGCTGGTGCGGTCAGCACCCAGAGCGGCGGCCTCGGCGCCCGACTGAGCGGCCAGGACGGCCGTGCCGGTGTAGCCGTTCACGGGGGCTTCCTTCATGTAGCGGCTGCCCACCAGGGGGCCCCAGCCGTCGTTGGCGGTGCCGAAGTTGGTGTCCTCGTGGGGGTAGCCACCGTTGTTGTTGACGCGGTAGAGCTCGACCTGGGAGGTGATGGTCTGGATCTGCGACTGCAGAGCGCCCTTCACCGCCTCGGACGAGGCGCTGGTGAACTGCGGCACCACGATCGCGGCCAGGATGCCCAGGATCACCACGACGATCAGAATCTCAACGAGCGTGAAACCCTTGTTGTTCCGCATGATTCGCTCCTCATTCGCCCTTCGGCGCTTCCGGCCGACAAGGCCTTGACGGCGCGATGCCCGCTGACCCGTGCGACGGCCCCCAGACGGGCCCGCCGACGCGCGTTTCCCCAGGGCTCCGCGCCGAGCGCCGGGTACGAAAGGCTCAACGAACCGCCATCCAGTGGCCCCGCCCGTTGAGTGACCCCACACAGGGTCATCGCGGATATCGAGCGAAAATCAGCGACACTTCACCCGAGCGGGTTTCTGGAAACCGGACAGGTCCGTTTCAGCCGTTCCGCACCCGCAACGTGCCGCTTCAGCGTCCGAGATCCGCGGAGCGCATGAAAACACGCCCGAAAACCGGGCCGCGCCGCCGTCATCAGTTGCTCGCTTATCCCCGGAGTCGCCGGCTCAGTCGAACCTGAAGATCCCCTTGCGGTACCCGTAGACGTACGCGATCACGGTCGTCGCCATGAAGAACAGCACGCGACCCAGGAACACCGCCCCCTGCTCGCCGCTGGGGTCGATGTTCGCGAACGTCGTCGCCCAGGGGTAGAGGAAGATCACCTCGACGTCGAACACCAGGAACGTCATCGCCAGGATGTAGAACCGCACGTTGAACCGCTTGCGCGCGGTCCCGATCGGCGTCATCCCCGACTCGTACGTCTCGTCCTTGGTCCGACCGCTCCGCATCGGCCCGATGAACCGCGTCAGCACCACGTTCGCGAACGCGAAGCCGATCGCCATCATCAGCAGCACGAAGACCGGGAAGTAGTTCTCCAGCGGCGTGGCGGCGAGGATGCAGGGGTCGGTAGGCATGGGCACCGGGAGTATACCCAATCCCGGATCAGCCAAGCCCCAGCGGCACCGGCTGCGCGCTCGGCACGTGCGTCGGCTGGAGGGCAATCCCCAGCGGCACCCGTCGCCCATCGGGCCCCTTCGGCGGGATGCCCTCCTGATCGATGATCCGCTGGATCGCCATCACGCCCTCGATGAGCTGCTCCGGGCGCGGCGGGCACCCCGGCACGTACACGTCCACCGGGATGAACTGGTCGCACCCCTGCACCACCGCGTACGTGTCGAACACGCCGCCCGTCGAGGCGCACGCGCCCATGCTGATCACCCACTTGGGCTCCGTCATCTGCTGGTAGATCCGCTGCAGGACCGGCATGGTCTTGATGCTGATCCGCCCCGCCACGATCAAAAGATCGCTCTGCCGCGGGCTGAACCGCATGACCTCGGCCCCGAAACGGGCCAGGTCGTACCGGCTCGACGCCGTCGCCATCAGTTCGATCCCGCAGCACGCGGTCGCGAAGGGCATGGGCCACAGGCTGTTCCGCCGCGACCAGTTGATTACCCGCTTCAACTGCGTGGTGAGGAATCCTTCCGCGGAGATGGCGGCTTCAATGCCCATGAAACTCGGCTCCTGTCGGTCCACGCCGCGGAATCGGGGGACAATCCGCCCGCGGCGGGTGCATGGTAGGGATCAACGACTTCGGAGTCGAACCGCTCCGGATGCAGCGTCGCCCGACCGGCGCCTGGGATGACCCCGACTTCCGGGCGGCTTCCCCGATACCTCGCCCCTACCGCGCCGGCGTCGGCGAGGACATCCCCGGCGCAACGAACTGCGTCCGGCGCCGCTCGGTCTGGTCGTCGAACGGCAGCCCCGAGTAGTTCCCGCCCTTGCCCACCTCGTTCTGGTACGAGGCCGCGCCGAGACCCTTCGCGCTCACCACCTCGCGGTAGCAGCCCGAGAGGCAACCAGCCGAGGCCACGGACACCAGAATGGCCAGCGTGCGTCGCTTCATGCCGGAATCCTAGCGCCGCTGCCGGCGAGACCTCACGGCACCCGCTTGTAGGGTGAATACTCCACCCCCGCGTCGTCCGTCGGCACCAGCACCATGGCCGTCCGCGCCGGTACGTCGAGCTCCAGAAGCCCCGTCCGCACCTTGATCCGCTGCCCGGACAGCACGTCCAGCAGCGGCGCGAAGTTCATCAGTCTGCCGTCGCGGGCGGGGATCACTTCCTTGACCGGCACGGCGTCGGTGTTCACCACCACGATGGCGGTGTCGCGCCAGCGGTCGGTGTACCGCTGGAACGCCATGAGCCGCTTCGCGCTCAAGAGCCTCCAGTCCCCCACCCGCAGCCCCCTGCTGCCGCGGCGGAGTTCCACGAGCTTCCGGAAGAACGCAAGGTCCTCGTTGCCCTCGGCAATCAGGTCCCACCGCATCGGGGCGCGGTTGCGGGGGTCGTCGCCGCCCTCCATCTCGACCTCGCTGCCGTAGTACACGCACGGGGCCCCCGGCAGCGTGAACTGCAGCACCCTCGCGATCCGGCGCAAGGCCGGGTCGGGGATCCGGTTCTTCAGCCGCGGCGTGTCGTGGTTGTCGAGCACCGTCCAGCATTTCAGGAGGTGATCGATCCCGGTGTCCCGGACCATGCCGTCGAGCAACTCCCCCGCCCGCGCCCCGTCGATTCGCCCGTCGAACCAGTCCAGCAGCACCTGCCGCTGGTGGAAGTTCATCAGCCCGTCCATCGCGGGCATCCACGGCTCGGGATAGTTCCAGATCTCCCCGATGACCGCCGACCCAGGCTTCTCCGCATGGGCCGCCCGGGTGATCGCGCTGAGGTAGTCAAACCCGATGTCGTACGCCACGTCGAGCCGCCACCCGTCGACGCCCTCGCGCAGGTAAGACCGCACCACCGAGTCCCGCGACTCCCAGACGTGGTCCCGGACCGCCGGGTTTTCGAGGTTGACCTCGGGCAGGTTCGGCACGTTGTACCAGGCGCGGTACCCGTTCTTGCACGCCGGGTCGAAGATGAACCAGCCGCGGTCGGGCGAGGCCGGGTCCCGCATCGCGTTCTGGAAACGCGGCGCCGTGCGCCCCATGTGGTTGAACACACCGTCGAGCATCAGTTTCATGCCCCGGGTGTGGCAGTCGGCGGCGAGCGCCGACACGTCCCCGCGCGTGCCGTACTCGAGCGACACCGCGGCGTAGTCCTGCGCGTCGTACTTGTGGTTCGTGAACGCCGCGTGGATGGGGTTCAGGTACACCACGTCCACGCCGAGAGACTTGAGATAGTCGGCCTTCGACCGCACGCCCGCGAGATCCCCGCCCCAGAACTCCAGTTCGTGCGAGGAGCACCCGAGGTCGGGCACACGGGTCCCCGGCTGCGGGATGCGGTTCCAATCACTCCGGAACGACCGCGGCGGCTGAAAAAACGCCGCCTGCTTCGCCGGGTCCACCGGCGGCACAAACCGGTCTACGAACACCTGGTAGATGATCGGCCCTACCCGCCAGTCCGCGTCCCGCGCGTCGAACCGCTCGGGATCAAAGGCGGCGAACGCGTTGGTGGCCTGGCTGGTCGGGTGGGTCGGGGTCATGGTGGATTTCTGGCAACCGAGAGGGATCGCGCCGAGCCAGAAGGCCGTCAGCCCTGCGAAAGCCAGCGCGTGGAAGGGGCGGCTCATCAAGAGAGAGTACCGCCCCCGACCGAGGCCGGGGCGTTGTCGCGCGGGTCCGGCTCGATGTGCACCAGCACGTTGGCCACGCCCGGCACCGCGTCGCGCACCTTCGCCTTCACCTTGCCCGAAACCACGTGGGCGTCCCGGACGGACATCGCCGGATCAACCTCCACGTGCATGTCCACGAACAGGAGCGACCCGCTCCGCCTCGTGTAGACCTTCTCGATCCCCCGAACACCGGGGACCGCCAGCGCCGCCTCGCGGGACGCCGCCGCCGTGCCCGAGGGCGAGCGGTCCATCAGGTCGTTGAACGGCCCGGTCCCCAGCGAAACGCCGTTCCACACGATGATCGCCGCGGCGAACAGCGCCGCCCACGTGTCGGCCCGAGCGAACGCCGGCCCTGCCAGCAGCGCCAGCGCGATCCCGATGAACGCCGCGACCGAAGTGACCGCGTCGGAACGGTGGTGCCACGCGTCCACCAGGAGCGCCCCGGAACGGTGCTTCCGCGCCACCGACCGGACGTAGCGGAACAGGGCTTCCTTGGTTCCGACGACCGCCGCCAGCACGAGAAGCGTCCACGCCTCGGGCACGCGGGCAGGAGCGCCGAACGACTCGACCGCCTTGATCCCCACCCCCACGCCCGCCAGCACGATCGCGCCCGAAACCGCCAGCGCCGCGAACGACTCCGCCCGCGCGTGCCCGTACGGGTGGTTCTCGTCCGCCGGCACCGCCCCGACGCGCAGCCCTCCCCAGATGATGATCCCGCCCATGATGTCCACAAGCGACTCCACCGCGTCGGCGATGAGCGCCTGCGAGTGACCCAGCAGACCCGCGAGCAGTTTCACCCCCGCCAGCGCGATGTTGACGACCACGCCCAGGAGGGCGGCGCGCCGAGCGGTGGGATCGGTGGGAGGGTGCCCGGGAGCGGCGCGGGTGGCGCTCATGTTCGCGGGATCGAAGGAATCGGTGTCAGCGGGCCGGACGCAGCGCCTGCTCGAAAGCCTCGTCAAAGTCGAACACGCCCTGGAAATCGGTCATCGAATCCGAATCGCTCTTCCGCAGGACCCGCGACTCGACAAGGATGAACACGATCTTCCCGAAATCCTCGGTGCCCCGGATGTTCCACGACAGGAGCACCGTCCGGGCCAGCAGCCCGAACTGGCGGACCGCGAAATCGCGCAGACCCAGGCACAGTTCCTGGCCCGAAACGTGGCGCTCGCCGTCGCCCGCATCCTCGCCCGAAGGCTCGTGCCCCGCGGCCTTGATCGACTCCACCGTGTGGCGGAGCCCCGCCTGCACGAACGCGAAGGCTTCCGGCGGGAATGCGCCCGCCCTCGACTTCACACGCTCCCAGATCAACGCGGCTTCAGGGCTCATACGTCTCCACACACACCCGGGGGATCCGTGACACACGACCAGCCGAGGAAACTGTAGGCCGGTCGGCGCGGTCATCGGCTCAGCGCCGGGCTGCCCATGACAAAGAACCGCAGCGGCTTGTCCCGCCACGCGCCCGCGTTGGGGATCCCGACCCGGGGGGATACCCCGATCCGCGCCGCGAACCCCGCCGGGCGCCTTACGGGCTCGACGAACAGCCGCCCGCTTCGCCGCATGTCCTCGCCCGAAAACTCCTTGCCGATCCGCATCGACCGGCACAACAGCGCCGGCCCGGCGCACAGGCGGTGGTCCGCGGTCGGTCGGCCCGCGTCCCCGCGCGCCGACCGCATCGCTCCGATCCCCTCGACCGGCTCCACGGCCCGCACCAGCACCGCCACCGGCTCGCCCTCGCGCCCGCACACCACGTTCATGCAGTGGTGCATGCCGTAGGTGAAGTAGACGTACGCCAG
>JAFLCM010000108.1 GCA_017303565.1 Planctomycetota bacterium | reverse complement strand
CGGGCGGCAGGCGGCCGCCGCGGGCCTCGTCGGCATCCTCGCGGCCCGGGCCGGTCCCGTGCGGATCGCTCTGGTCGTACTCGTCGAACGCATGGCTCACGCGGGATCGTAGGTGGAAGCGCCCCTGTCCCTGCTCGGGCGGGCGGCCAACAATCCGCCATGAACACGCTGCGCAAACTCGCTTTCCCGCTCGTGCTGCTGGCGTTCCTGGCGGCGCTGTTCGCGTGGCGCAACCCCTTCTGGGCGGGGCGGCCCGAGGTCTTTGAGACGGGCACGTTCGAGCAGGCGATGTCCAAGGCCGACGCCTGCGGGCGGGCGCTGGTGGTCGACGCGATGGCGTCCTGGTGCGGGCCGTGCAAGAGCATGGACGCCTGGACGTGGCCCAGCGCGAAAGTGACCGACTGGGTGAGGTCGAACGCGGTGGCGTTCCAGTTCGACGTGGACAAGAGCCCGGAACTGGCGGAGCGGTTCGGGATTCAGGCCATGCCGACGGTGATCGTGCTCAAGGGCGGCGAGGAAGTGGCCCGCCACTCCGGGGCGCTCTCGGCGGGCGAGATGGTCGATTGGCTGGAAGCGAACGCGAAGTGAGCGCGGTCGCCAACGCAAGAGGGCCAACTCTTCCGGGCTGGCTGGTCCGGGGTTGGCCCTCTTGAACGATGCCGATTCGTCCGACTACTTCGCGCCCGACGCGCTCGCCGGGGCGAGTTTCACCGCCAGCAGTTCGCCCTGGCGGGCGTAGTCGATGGCCTCGCCGAGGATTCGGGCCGCCTCTTGCGGGGCGTGGAAGCCCATAGAGTTCTCGGCGGCGATGAAGTCGAGGCGCCACTGGGCCTTGCGGTGCATCTCGCGGGCGTCCTTCAGGGCGTCGTCGGTGGCGCCGGCCTTGGCCGCGGCCTCGATGGCCGTGATCGTCGCGAGGGTCGCTTCCTCAGCGCGGATCATGAGGGTCTTGGTGCGGTCCTGGATCGTCTCCACGCGCGACTTGATCTCGCTCTCGGAGTACGGGTGGCACACCTGGCAGGACTGGGCGATGTTCAAGAGCGGGCTGCGGACGTGGTGGCTGCTCACCTTCACCGCGCCCTCGCGGACGTAGGGCATGTGGCAGTCAGCGCACGACACGCCGCTGCGGGCGTGGATGCCCTGGCTCCACATCTCGAACTCGGGGTGCTGGGCCTTGAGCACCGGCGCGCCGCTGACGGCGTGCTGCCAGTCCTTCCAGCCCACCTCGTTGTAGTACTTCTCGATCTGCTCCATCTTCAGCCCGTTGTGCCACGGGTAGGTCACGACCTTCGTCGGGGGCTTGAAGTAGTACTCAACGTGGCACTGCCCGCAGACCATCGAGCGCATCTCCTGGCGGCTGGGGTCGGCGTTGGGGTCGTAGTCCTTCTTGCGGTCGCTGTTGCGCCAGCGCTCGATGCTGGGCAGGTGCGGCACGGGGTCGCTGCTCTTGGCGAGGTTGCGGATGCCCTCGATGAACCCCGGGCGGGTGACGCGCAGCGCCATGGTGGTCGGGTCGTGGCAGTCGAGGCACGCGACCGGGTGTTCGACGAGTTTGGTCGCGTCGTTGTAGTCCATGCCGCAGACCGCCTCGAAGCCCTTGGTGAGCTGCTCCATCCCGCCCTCGCTCAGCAGGGGGTCGGAGATCGCGCCCTTCGCGCCTTTCTCGAGGCCGACTTTGCGGTAGGCGTTGACGGCGGAGGCGTGGCACTGCAGGCACGCGCCCGGCTGTGACTTCTTGGTGACGCGCTCGGTCTCGCGCTGGTCGCTGAGCATGTAGGCGTGCCCGCGCTCCTCGCGGTAGTCGATGCCGAAGGCGTAGCCCTTGAACAGGACGCGCCAGCGGGGGTCGTCGTCGAGTTTCTGGAACGCCTCGCTCCCGCCGTGCTTGGTGTGCGTGACGTCCACCGTGCGCTTGTAGGAGTCGTACTGGCGGGGGAAGTTCTTGCCCCAGACCGAGGGGTCGACGGTCTCCTCGGTGAGGGTGGCGACCTCGAAGACGCGGCTGACGCCCTCGTGCTTGCGGACGGCGATGTTGCCGTAGAGCAGCATCACGCCGATCGCGGCCAGGGCGGCGACGACGGCGATGAGCAGGTAGCCGGCGACGCCTCCGGTGCGGGCGCGGGGTTTGTTCGTGGGCATCTGGGGGTCTCCGGGAGAATCAGCGCCGCGGCCCGTGCCCGACGCCCTGGTGACAGTGGGTGCAGTTGGCCTGCTCGACGCCGTGAGGCCCGGCGTGGGCGCTCATCTGGCTGGTCAGTTCGCCGTGGCAGCGCAGGCAGTTGTCCTGGACGATGCGCAGGTCCTCGTCGGTGATGCGGATCGGCTCGTGGAAGTCCTGCAGGGTGAAGGCCTTGCTGTGGCGCCAGCCGTGGACCGCCTTGGCGGTGTACTTGCCGACCAGGTCCTGCGGGACGTGGCAGTCGTTGCAGGTGGCGGCGGCGTGGTGGGCCGACTTCTGCCACCCGTCGTAATGCTCGCGCATGATGTGGCAGTTCACGCACGCCGCCGGGTCGTTCGACATGTACGACAGCCCCTCGGCGTAGCGGAAGGTGTACGCGCCCGCTCCCGCGAGGCCGCCGAGGGCGACGGCGAGAAGGGCGATGACCGCTTGAGTCCGCATGACTGAAATCTAGACAAGTAGGTAGTGATTGTCCAGCCGGGGGACGGGGAATCTCGAAGAGGGCCAAGAAGCACCCCCCGGGCCGGACCGGGCTTGGCCCCCTTGGCGCACGAGGGCGGGTGTGGGCGGGCTGGTATCCTCACGCCATGCGAACCAAGGTCGTGAACTCGGCGGTTGAAGCGCTGGCCCTCGCCAAGGCCCGCGGCGTGCTCAAGGACGGCGCCACGGTCATGGTGGGGGGCTTCGGGCTGTGCGGTATCCCCGAGCACCTGATCGTCGCGCTCCGCGACTCGGGCGTGAAGCGGCTCACCTGCATCAGCAACAACGCCGGCGTCGACGACTTCGGCCTGGGGCTTCTGCTCAAGACCCGCCAAATCGCCAAAATGATCAGCAGTTACGTGGGCGAGAACGCCGAGTTCGAGCGCCAGTTCCTCAGCAAGGAACTGGAGATCGAGTTCAACCCGCAGGGCACGCTGGCGGAGCGGATCCGGGCCGGGGGAGCCGGCATCCCCGCGTTCTACACCGCCACCGGCGCGGGCACCGTCATCGCCGACGACAAGGAAACCCGCGCCATGCTCCGCCCGTCGGAAGGCATCGGCGGGGCGACCATCCCCGGTCGCGGCTTCGGCGGACGCTCCGGGACCGCCCCCCAGTCGGGCCAGCCCCGCGACTACGTGCTGGAGACGGGCCTGTACGCCGACGTCGCGCTGGTGAAGGCCTGGAAAGCCGACGCCTTCGGCAACCTCGTGTACCGCATGACGGCCCGGAACTTCAATCCCATGATGGCCACCGCCGCGAGCGTGGTCCTGGCGGAGGTCGAGGAAGTGGTGGAGGTGGGCACGCTCGACCCCGACACGGTGCACACGCCGGGAAACTACGTCGATGCGGTGGTGAAGACGACGCCGGAGAAGCGGATCGAGCAGAAGACCGTGCGGAAGTAGGACCGCAGAACCGGGAGGCCGCATGAGCGAGCAAGCGAACGACGCGACTGGATGGGCGTTCAACCCCGTTCGTTATCTCACAGGAGCGCCGAGCGCAAGGCTGCTCATCCATGGCATCCTGGTGCAGTGTGCGGGTGTGATCCTGAGCCACGCCGCCAGCGCGTTCACGTCGGAGCGCTCCCCCGACCTGCCGCCGATGCAGCAGATGCTCAGCCTCGGCTGGGGCCTCTCGATGATCTCGAGTTTCGTGGCGTACATCGGCTGGGGCGTGGTCGTCTTTGCCTGCGGCAAGGTGGTGGCCGAGGCGATCGAGCGGGGGCGGACCCATGACGCCGGGTGATGCGGGGGCCAACGCACCGGCGCGCTCGAAAGGCGGTGCCGAGTCGCCCGCGGCGGTGTTCGTCGCGGGCATGCTCGCGCTGCTGCTCGGCCTGACCCTCAAGGCCGTGGCGAACACTCAGGGGCTGTGGCTGAAGTCGCACGAATCGCTCCCGGGGTTTGGCACATTCGGAAACCTCGTGCGTTCGCTCCAACTGCTGGAAGGCCTGTTCAATGTGATCGGCTCCGCGGTTCTTTTCTATTCGGTGGCTCTGGCTGTGGCCGCCGCGGCACCGCGGCTCCTGGGTCAGGTCAAGGCCCGGGTGCGGCGCTCGTAGCGGCACCCGAGGGCAGCGGGGCGTTTATCGCCATGTTTGCGAGGTTATCTGTTTTTGGTAACTTCGATAACTTTGGTATAACTGACCGTCACCTCTCATTCGTGGTTGGTCCGTCGAGGATCATCCCGGGTTCCCGACCTGGCTCTGGCACCCGTCTCCTTCGCCAAGCAAGAGCCCCCGCGGGGCGTGTGGCGCCGTCGCGGGGGCTTTCGTGAGAGCGGGGGATGCCGTCAGCGGCGGGGCCGCCTCAGCAGGCGATGCCGAAGCGCCCGAGGAAGATCACCAGGTCGGCGGTATCGACCGTCAGGTCGCCGTTGAAGTCCGCGCCGTCGAAGCGGGCGGGCTTGTTCGAGCCGAACTGGCCCAGGAAGATCACGAGGTCGGCGGTGTCGATGCGGGCGTCGGCGTTCAGGTCGCAGGGGCACGGCGGGGCGACGCGGAGCATGGCGTCGTTGTTGGTGTAGAAGTCGGTCGCCGGGCCGCCCGCGCCGCTGATGAGGTACGAGCCGAACTGTCCGCCGACGCCCCAGCCCGCCGAGACGACGGCGTAGAGGGTGTTGACGGCGTTGGGGCCGCCGTTCACGTCGATCTGCACGTGCCCGTAGACGTTGGCGACGTTGCTGGCGGCGATGGCCGGGGTGGCGGCGTCGGCTGGCGTGGTGACCTCGCGCTGGATGGTGCCGCCGGCCTGCGTGAAGGTCTGCCACAGGGTGATCGCCGAGCCAGTGCCGACGTAGACCTTGCCCGAGTGCTGGGTGACCGGGGCCAGCGGCTGGAGCAGCAGCTGCCGCCCGCCGGAGACCGAGAGCAGGCCGCGGATGGAAGTGACCTGATCGATGCCGTACATGTGGGCGTTGGGCCCGTTCATCCAGACGCTGGCGCCGGCGCCGATCTCGGTGACATAGCGTCCCGCGCCGGCGAAGGCGATGTACGAGGTGTCCTCCATGATCCAGGCGCCGCGGTCGAGCCCGCCGTTGGCGTCGAGGTTGACGGGCGACTTGAAGTCGAAGCCGGAGTTGTTGCGGGCGCGGGTGGTGCCGAGGTCGAGGACCCAGTACTGGACGTCGGCCTCGACGGGGTTGTTCCCGCCGCCGATGGCCTCGAACACGCCGCGGTTGATGAGGACGGAGTTGCCGCCGTTGTGGTTGCCGGAGGAGGGGTCGAAGACGCCGCCGGGGGCGTTGAAGGTGATGCGCCCGGTGAGGCGGTTGTCGATGACGGTGAGGGGGTCGGCGTCGTTGAAGTTTCCGACGCCGAAACTGCCGCTGTTGACGTTCCAGGTGCCCCAGTTGGTGACCGAGCCGCCCTCGAAGTTCACGCCCCCGCCGTTGAGCACGAAGGTGGCGACGCTGTTGGACTCGAAGACGAGGTTCGCGCCGGCGGCGGTGCGGAAGGTGGCCTTGTAGAGCTGGAGGTCGCCGAGGAGGTTGGTGGTGCCGTAGGTCTCGAGGATGGGGGTGGTGCCGTACATGAACAGCCCGCCGCCGATGACCGCGGACTGGTGGACGCGCAGGTAGCCGTTGCCGGAGATGAGCGTCTGGTTGTTCATGTTGGTGAACGTGCCGCATTGGCAGAAGGCGTCGATGATCACCGAGGTGGTGTTGGTGCCCCAGGCGATGATGGCGTTGTCCGTGGAGTTGGGAACGCGCCCGAGGCTCCAGTTGCCGCTCTCGGCCCAGCGGTTGGTGCCGTTGGCGTTGGTCCAGTAGTTGTCGGCGGCCTGCGCGGCGCCGGTGAATGTGCCGACGGCGAGGGCGACGGTCAGGGCGGACAGGTTCGGCAGGCTGTTGCGGCGGTTCATGGCGGTTCTGCTCTTTCTCACGAGGGTTCGGCTCAAGTTCGGACGACTCACGGCTGCCCCGAAAAGGCGGCTGCCTCGTGCGTGCGAGAACCGCGGACGCGCCGGCGGAAAAAGCGCGCTGAACCGGAGATTTCTTGCGGGGCGGGGGGGGAGGAGGGCGGTTTCTGGGCCGAGAGAGGCCCCGACCGGGGCCGCCTCCGCCTCGCGCGCCGGCTCCGGTATGCTCCGCCCATGAACCCGTGGACAACGCTGGTCCTGGCCGGCCTGCTCGAGATCGTGTGGGCCTCGACGCTGAAGACGACCGAGGGCTTCACGCGGCTGTGGCCCAGCGTGCTGACGCTCGGGGCGATGGCGGTGTCGTTCTGGCTGCTGAGCAGGGCGATGCGGGCCCTGCCCGCGGGCACCAGTTACGCCGTCTGGGTCGGCATCGGGGCGGCGGGGACGGCGATCGCCGGCGCGGTGCTGTTCAAGGAATCGATCCGCCCCGCGCAGGCGGCGTGCATCGCGCTGATCGTGCTGGGCGTGGTGGGGCTCAAAGTCCTGTCCGGTCCCGCCGCGCCGACCGCGGCCGCAACCAAAGCGGCACCGTGAGCCTCACGCCAGCCGCGCGAAGCGCCGCCCGCTCGTCGGCAGGTCAACGCCCATCGCCACCGCGTAGATGACCCCGATCGCCAGCGCGTGCATCGCGCTCCAACCGTTCAAGAGGGCCAACACACCCCCTTCGGCAACGGGGCCGGGGTTGGCCCCCTTGAACGCGTCAGAGACGGCGCCAGGCCACGTCAGCACCGGCGACGGCGTCACCAGCACCGCCGCGCCAAGCATCACGCTCGCCAGCGCCAGCCACTGGTAGGAGTGCAGCCCCTTGACGGTGGGGGTCTGCGGCTCGCCTCGGTAGTGCTCCTCGACGAACCGCGACAGGCCCGCGAGCATGAGCGATGCGCCGACGACCACACCCGCGGGCACGCCGGCGCTGAAGCCCGAAGGCCGCGAGGTTGGCGATGATCGAATAGGTCTGCGTCGGGTGGATCGGCACGCCCTTCAGCCCCGCGAGCCGCGCCACCCGCGAGCGGTCGCCCGTGTACACGATGCCGTGGGCGTGGCCGCAGGGCCTGCCGTGGCAGCACCCGTTGACGAGGCACCGCACCCGCCCGAGCGACTGCACCAAGGGCGCAGCGCACGCCAGCGCCGCGGCGAAGGTCCACCCGCACAGACCCAGCGCCCAGCACACGCCCAGCCCGAGCAGGCAGCCGATGACGTGCCCGTAGTAGCCGAAGGGGCGGGCCAGCGCGCCGGAGTACTCGACCACCTGCCCCCACACCCCCGCGCCCAGCAGCCCGCACAGCGCGATGACCCACAGCGCCGGGCGGTGCTGCCCGCCCGAGAGCGCGTCGATCACAAGCGCCCCAACGAACGCGGCGGCGAACGCGTACACCGCGTGCACGAGCACCCGCACCGGCCCGATCCGCCACTCGCGCCAGTGGTTGGCGATCTTCCCCGACGCCGCCCGCGCCAGCGCCCACACCCGCCCCGCGTTCACGCCCAGCGCGAAAAGGGCCACGCCCGCGGGCAGGTCGATCAGCGCGTGCATCCCGGTCGTCACGCACGCGGCGATGACCGCAGCGCCCCACAGCCACCACAGCGCCTCGGCCCGCGGCCAGCGCCGCGCCAGCGCCCACGCGCCCACGCACGCCCAGAACACGTGGAACGACGGGCACGCCGCCCGACCCGCCAGCCCGTCGGCCCGTTCCAGGTCCAGCCAAGCGCCGAAGAACCCGTCGAGTTCGCCCCGCGGCGGAGCGATGAGCGGGAACGCGAGGTAGCACCACATCCCGACCGCCGTGCCCACCCGGCCGGTGATCATCAGGCGGCGCACGTCGGAGCCGGTGCGGCAGGCGAGCACGCTGAGCAGCGCCAGCGCGTACCCGCTCGAATACA
>JAFLCM010000107.1 GCA_017303565.1 Planctomycetota bacterium | reverse complement strand
CATGGGTCAGGCCGGGCGTGACCCGCTGTTCTTCGCCCAGATGACGCTGGCGAACCAGGACGTATCGAACGCCGGCTACTTCTGCATGCGCTGCCACGTGCCCGTCTCGATGGTCACCGGGCACGCCGTGCCCGCCGACGGCTCGGCGCTCACCGCCGCCGATCGCGAGGGCGTGTCCTGCCACCTCTGCCACACCATGGTCGATCCCGTCTACAAGCCCGGCGTCAGCCCGGTCGAGGACCAGGCCATCCTCGCGGGCCTGATCAGCGGCGCGCCGCAGCACTACGGAAACGCCATGTTCGTCGTCGATCCCACCGGCAGCCGGCGCGGGCCCCTCGGCGACGCCTGGGACGCGCCGCACGGCTTCATCCAATCCGCCTTCCACACCACCGGCGAGTTCTGCGGAACGTGCCACGAGGTCGGCAACGTCGCCGTCACCCGCCAGCCCAACGGCACCTACCAGTACAACGCCCTCAACTCGCCCACCCCCACCGAGAACTGCGACGAGATGTTCCCCCTCGAACGCACCTACTCGGAATGGAAACACAGCGCCTTCGCCAACGGCGGCGTCGACATGGGGGGACGCTTCAACGGCACCGGCCCGACCCTCGTCAGCACCTGCCAGGACTGCCACATGCCCAAGGCGCAGGCCCAGGCCTGCTCTTTCGGACCCGAGCGCTCGCACGCGCGCCACGAGTTCGCAGGCGCCGCCGCACAGGTCCTCGACATCATCGCCGCCTACACCCAGGGAGACCCCGCCGTCAATCAGGCCGCGATCGCCCAGGGAAAGACGGCGGCGATCTCGATGCTGCAACGCGCCGCCTCGCTCGGCGCCATCCAGTCGGCCCAGTGGCTCAACGTCCGTGTCACCAACGAGAGCGGCCACAAACTGCCCACCGGCCACATCGAGGGACGCCGCGTCTGGGTCAACGTCCAGTTCAAGGACGCCAACGGCACGACCATCGCCGAACGCGGCGCGTACGACTCGCTCACCGCCACTCTCGACACCGCTTCGACCACCGTCTTTGAGATGCACGTGGGTCTCAGCCCCGACGCCGCCGCCCTCACCGGCCTCCCCGCCGGCGAGACCACCCACATGGCCCTCGCCAACACCATCGAGAAGGACACCCGCATCCCCCCGCGCGGCTTCAACAACACCGTTTTCGAGGCGGCCGGCGCGCCGGTCGTCGGCACCTCCTACGCCGACGGGCAGTACTGGGCCGATGTGCCTTACCACATCCCGGCCGGCGCCGCCTCGGCCCGTGTTGCCGTCTACTACCAGAACACGCCCAGGGAGTACATCGAGCACCTCCGCGACGCCAACGTCACCGACTCGTGGGGCGCCATCCTCCACACCCTGTGGACCGCCACCGGCCGCGGCGCGCCGATCGAAATGGCGTCCGCCACGGTCGCCCTGACGCCACCGTGCCTGGGCGACCTCAACGCCGACTCCGTCGTCGACACCGCCGACCTCGTCGTCTTCCTCGGCGCCTTCGGACGCCCCGCGGCGCCGGGCACCCTCGCCGACATCAACGCCGACGGAACCGTCAACACCGCGGACCTGGCCATGTTCCTCGGGCGCTTCGGGCAGGCCTGCCCGTGAAGCCGGGAAACCGGCCACGCCCCGTGCGCGGCGAACCCGCGGGATCCGCGGTCATCAGCCTCCCGGTGCTCAAGACCCCGGCGCGGGCCGTCCGTTCCCGCGTCGCGATGTGGCGCACCGCGGCGCTCACCGCCGTCACACTCCTGATGGTCGCCCACATCCTGCACTGGTGGCTGAACGGGCGGTCCGTAGGCCGCTTCGTACTCTCGGACTCCACCCGCACCATCGAGGCCGGCGAGATCAACCCCGGCTTCTTGCTCTTCTCGGCCTCGCTCCTCGTGACCGCCGTGTTCGGGCGGTTCATGTGCGGCTGGGTTTGCCACATGGGCGCTCTGCAGGACCTGTGCGCCTGGCTGCTCCGCAGGGTCGGCGTCCGACCACGCCTCTTCCGCTCCCGCTTCCTCGGCTACGTCCCCCTCGCCATGGCCACCTACTTGTTCGTGTGGCCGACCTTCGAGCGCACCGTCCTCACGCCGACGTTGGTCCGGCTGGGCTTGATGGACGCCGCGTCCGCAAGTCACCGCGCGTTCCCCGGTTTCAGCCTCGACCTCCACACCGAGCGCATGTGGGAGGGCCTGCCCTCGCTGCTCGTCGCCGTCCCCTTCCTGCTGCTCTGCGGCTTCGCGACCGTGTTCTTTCTCGGAGCCCGCGGGCTGTGCCGCTACGGGTGCCCCTACGGCGGATTCCTCCTGCCCGCCGCTCGGCTGTCCCCGGTTCGCATCAAGGCGGACATGTCGCGATGCGACCAGTGCGGCCTCTGCACCGCCAACTGCACCGCCGGCGTCAGGGTCCACGACCAGGTCCGCGAACTCGGCTCGGTCGCCGATCACAACTGCATCCGCTCGCTCGACTGCGTCAGCATCTGCCCCCAGACGGCCCTCTCGATCGGCTTCGTGCTCCCGTCGAACGGCCCCGCGGCACCGCGACCGACGTGCCAACCCTACGACCTCACCCTCGCCGAGGAGTTCCTCTGCCTCGTCGTTTTCCTGGCCGTGACCCTGGTGGCCCGCGGCCTGTACGACATGATCCCGCTGCTCATGGCGGCGACACTCGGCGTCCTCGCCGCGTTTGTCGCGTGGAAGCTCGCGCACCTCGCGCGCGACCAGAACGCGCGGCTTGGACCCTGGATACTCCGCTCTCAGGGCCGGCTGCGTCCAGCCGGCGTGGCGATGATCGCACTCAGCGCCGGCGCGACCGTGCTGCTCATTCACTCCGCCGCCGTGCGCACCGTCATCTTCATGGCCTCACGCCACGACGACAGGATCACCACCCCCTTCGAGCAGGCGGTCGCGGGCTTGGCCGACGCCGACAGCGCCGACGCCGCTCGATCCGCCGCGCGCTGGTACCGCGCCGCCCGGCCCATCAGCCGCGGGGGCTTCGCCCTCGCCTCGACACCCGACGCGGAGTTCCGTCTCGCCTGGGCCGACCTCGTCCGCGGCAACGCCCCGGACGCGCTCGAGACGCTCTCTGTCCTCGCGGAGGCTCCGAACACCCGCGACGCCGCCACGGCGCAGCGCGCCCGCGTCCTCCTCGCGCTCGCAAGACCCCAGGAAGCCGAGCAAGCACTCGCCGACTGCGTGCAGGTTGACCCCCGAGCCTTCACCAGCCGCGACCTCCTCGCCGCGCTCTGGACCACGACCGGACGCGCTCACCTCGCCGAGGCCATGTACCGCACGCTCTCGCAGCGCAGGCCCGGCGACTCCGAAGCCCGCGCCGGCGCAGGCCGAGCCATGTTCGCCCAGGGCCGGCGCGAAGAGGGACTGGCCGTCCTGCTTGACGCCGCGGCCCACGCGCCGGACCACCCCGACATCCGCCGAGACGCCGCCCTTGCGCTCTTCGCGCTGCGAGGGCCAGCTCCCGCCATCGCCGAACTCGAGGCCGCCGCCCGAGACCGTCCCTCCCGTGCCGCGCCACTCCTTGAACTGGCGAACAGCCTCAGGCAGGCCGCAGCACCGAAGTAGCCCAGCCGGCCCCTGCCAACGGAGCCTCCGATTCCCGGGCACACCCCGCGTGCCCCTCCAACGCTCCCCCCGAGCCCCTTGAAACCCGGGAACCGGGGTGAGGGACGTCCCCGCACCGCCGAAGCCACGCGGAAATCGCCTGTTTCTCGGGGCTTCCGCCCGTGCCGCCCCGCCGTCCGACTTTTTTTTTGATTTTCTCAGGCCGGCGGGTTGACGGCTCGATAAATGGTAGATATAAATGTCTATATATCGAACACTCCCGGTTTCCGAGGCCGCCGCCATGAGCCACAACCCCGCCGCCGCCGATTCCCGCTCGCTCCCCATCGCCCGCCCCTCCGCCGCGCGTGAGGGCCTGGCGCTCCTCCTCGCCGCTGGTGTGTCCGCGGGCGGCGTGGCGGTGTGGGTGCTCGCAACCATCGTGCTCGTCCAGGTCGTCACCTGGCTCACGCCCCGCCCCCTGCCCGCGTGGCACCTGCGGCTGGCCGAACTGCCCGCCGGTGCCGCCATCGCCAAGGACGCCGCGCTCAAGGGCCGCGAGGTCTTCAACACCTCCTGCGCCTCCTGCCACTCCGCCAGCGGCCTCGGCAAGTCCGGCCTCGGCAAGGACCTCGTACACAGCGACTTCGTCGCCGACCGCCCAGACGCCTCGCTCGCGCAGTTCATCGTCAAGGGCCGCGCCGCCACCGACCCGCTCAACACCACCAAGATCCCCATGCCTCCCAAGGGCGGCAACGACGCGCTGACCGAGGACGACATCGCTGCGGTCGTCGTGTACCTCCGCGGCCTCCAAGACCCGCGCCGCCTCCCCGCCCTCGAACCCTGGACGCCCCCAGTCATCGTCGTCACCGAAGCCGACAAGGCCAAAGCCCTGCAGGCCGCCGGCGGCGATGCCGAACTGGCCGCCTACATCGCCAGCGGCAACAAGCTGTTCCACCAGACCTGCGTCTCCTGCCACGGGCGCGACGGCGCGGGCATCAAGGGCAACGGCAAGGCCCTCGCCCACAACGACTTCATCCGCTCGCTCGACGACGACGCCCTGCTCGCCTTCATCAAGCAGGGCCGCGGCCCCTCGGACCCCAAGAACACCACCGGCATCCAGATGCCCCCCAAGGGCGGGAACCCGGCCCTGAGCGACGACGACATCCTCGACATCATCTCCTTCCTCCGCACCCTGCAGGACGCGAAGTCCACGTCCGTGACCGCCAAGTAATCACAACGGGACCCCCCGAGAGCGTGTGCGACCAGGGGTTCCCTTCACATACGGAGACCGATTCATGGCGACCCACACCCACCATCTCGGCGCCAAGGCCGGAAAGCGACACGCGCTCGCGCTGCTGCTCGCGGCCGGCGCGATCGCCGCCCTCGCCATCCCCGCGAACGCCCAGGAAGCCCGCAAGCGCCGCTCCGCCAAGGAAGAGGCCAAGCCCATCGAGATCACCGCCGAGCAGGCCGCCCAGATCGCCAAGGTGGCCAACGACCGCAAACTCAACCTCGACGACCTCATCGCCGCCGCGAAAACCTACACCCCCAGCGGGCGCCACGACGACTACGTCCTCTTCTCCTCCGGCGGCCAGAGCGGTCAGGTCTTCGCCATCGGCGTCCCCAGCATGCGCCTGCTCCGCTCCATCTCGGTCTTCACCCCCGAATCGTGGCAGGGCTACGGCTTCACCGGCGAGCAGGACCACGTCATGGAGTCCCTGAAGATCAACGGCAAACTCGTCGCATGGGGCGACACCCACCACCCCGCGCTCTCCGAAACCAAGGGCGACTACGACGGGCAGTTCCTCTTCATCGGCGACAAGGCCAACGCCCGGCTCGGCGTCATCGACCTCCGCGACTGGGAAACCAAGCAGATCGTCAAGAACCCGCTCACCATCAGCGACCACGGCGCCGCCTTCGTCACCCCCAACACCGACTACGTCATCGAGGGCGGCCAGTACGCCACCGTCCTGGGCTACGGCTACGCCACCCCCGAGGATTACCAGAAGTCCTATCGAGGCATGGTCACCCTCTGGAAGTTCGACCGCGCCAAGGGCCGCATCGACGAGGCCAACTCCTTCGCCCTCGAACTCCCGCCCTACTGGCAGGACCTCGCCGACGCGGGCAAGAACGCCAGCGACGGCTACTTCTTCATCAACTCCTTCAACTCCGAGATGGCCACCGGCGGCATCGAGAAGGGCAACCCACCCTTCGAGGCCGGCGCCAGCAAACGCGACATGGACTACCTGCACATCATCGACTGGAAGAAGGCCGAGGCCGCCTTCAAGGCCGGGAAGGCCAAGAAAATCAACGGATTCCCCGTCGTCACCATGGACACCAGCATCGCCGAGGGCATCCTCTTCTTCGCCCCCGAGCCCAAGAGCCCCCACGGCGTCGACGTCACCCCCAACGGGCAGTACATGATCGTCGCCGGGAAACTCGACCCCCACGTCACCGTCTACTCCATCGAGAAGATCAAGGCCGCCATCGCCGCCAAGAACTACTCCGGCACCGACTCCTACGGCGTGCCCGTCCTCAACTTCGACGCCGTCAAGGAAGCCCAGGTCGAACTCGGCCTCGGCCCCCTGCACACCCAGTTCGACAACAAGGGCTACGCCTACACCTCGCTGTTCCTCGACTCCGCCGTCGCGCGGTGGAGCCTCGGCGGCGAGTACGCCAGCCAGCACTCCGAGCAGCCCTGGAAACTCGTCCACAAGACCCCCGTGCAGTACAACATCGGACACCTCTGCGCCGCCGAGGGCGACACCGTCAGCCCCGACGGGAACTTCCTCATCTCCATGAGCAAGTGGTCCGTCGACCGCTTCCTGCCCACGGGCCCGCTGCTCCCGCAGAACTTCCAGCTTGTCGACATCGCCCAGCCCGGAACCGCCATGCCCGTCCTCTACGACCTGCCCATCGGCGTCGGCGAGCCGCACTACTGCCAGATGATCAAGGCCGACAAACTCCAGACCTGGAAGGTGTACCCGGAGGTCGGCTGGAACCCGCACACCCAGGCCCTCGACCCCAACGCCCCGAAAAAGGGCTCGGAGGGCGTCGTCCGCGACGGCAAAAAGGTCACCGTCAACATGACCGCCGTCCGCAGCCACTTCGTTCCCGAGCACGTCGAGATCAACGAGGGCGACGAGGTCACCTGGCGCATCACCGCCATGGAGACCGCCCAGGACGCCACCCACGGGTTCTGCATCGGCGGCTACAACATCAACCTCTCGCTCGAGCCCGGCGAGTACGCCGAGTTCAAGTTCACCGCCGACAAGGGCGGCACCTACCCCTTCTACTGCACCGAGTTCTGCTCGGCCCTGCACCTGGAGATGATGGGTTATCTCCACATCAAGCCGTCCGGCGCCTCCAGCGCCGCGGCGACCACCGACTCCCCCAAGACCGCGGAGGCGGCGCGCTAGCACAAACCTTGCGGTCCCGCGCGGGCGGAAGCCCGCGCCGGGGCTTTCCCAAACACGGGTGCTGCCGGGCAGCCCCGATACCGGAGACACACATGTCACGCTTCTCGCAATCGATTCTCGGGCCGAGGGTGCCCGAAGCGGAATACCGCGCGCACCGCTGGCGTTACCTCACCCCGACGCTCGTCCTCATGGCCGCCCGCGTCCTCTTGCTCGTCTCGATCTTCTTCCCCTACTGGCACATGGAACTGGAGGCCCCGCAGTACCCCAACGGCCTCTTCCTCACCGCCTACGTCAACCACCTCACCGGCGACGTCCGCGAGATCGACGGCCTCAACCACTACATCGGCATGCGCCCCCTGGGCGAGGCCGCCGCCTTCGAACGCGCCGCCTCCGTCTGGATGATCATCGCCATGTTCCTCCTCGTCGAGGGCGCCGCCCTCGTCCACACCAGGTGGGCCGTCCTGCTCGCCCTCCCCGCCGTCTCGTTCCCGCTTGGCTTCCTCGGAGACCTCTACTTCTGGATGCGCAGCTTCGGGCTGAACCTCAACCCGGAGGCCCCGCTCTCCAACTCCGTCAAGCCCTTTGTCCCGACGGTGGTGGGGGAGGGCGGCATCGGACAGTTCAAGACCTACGCCGACCTGGGCACGGGCTACTGGCTCGCCTGCGTGTGCGCCGGGCTGGTCGTCGTCGGCTTCTACTTCCACCGCCGCGCCTACCGCCCGCTCACGCTCGCCCGTCTGAACGACGCAGCGCAAGGAGCCACGGCGTGAAGCGCCACCTCTTCCAACTCCTCCTCGCCGCGGGCTTCCTCGTGCCCGTGCACGCCGCCCCGACACCCGGCGCGGACGATCCGGCCCACCCGGCGCCCAAGGCCGTCAGCAGCGCCCCCGCCGAACGTCTCCCTCTGGGCGCCATCGGCCGGATGCTGAGCGATGCCCCGCCCGGCGCCGTGGTCCGCGTGCCCTCAGGGGTCTACACCGAGCACCTCCGCATCGAC
>JAFLCM010000106.1 GCA_017303565.1 Planctomycetota bacterium | reverse complement strand
CAAAAGAAATGCCGACATTTTGTCATGCCGTCAACTTAGCCCCCGGCACCCGCAGATACGTCACCGCCCGCCACACCCACTCCATCGGCCCCATCGCGAACACCTTCAGCCACCCCGCGCTCAGGGCCAACTGGCAGGCGTAGACGCCCAGCACGATCGCGACCCGCTGCGCTCGGGTGGTCTCGCCGAACAGCCCGAGGCCGACCTCGAAGAAGATCAAGGACGCCACCGCCGTCTGCAGCAGGTAGTTCGTCAGCGACATCCGCCCCACGCACGCCAGAGCATTCGTGAGCCACGCCAGCGAGCCCGATCGCACCAGCCCGGTCACCGCGCCCAGGTACGCCAGGCTCACGAGAGGCCCGAAGACCATCGACGTGAACGAGAACACCGCCGCGGCGGGGCCGTCGCCCAGGAACTTGCCCGCGAAGGCGCCGACCGCGCACATCGGGAGCCCCACCACGACCCCGAGGAGCGTCAGCCGCCCCCGCAGCCCCGCACGCCGCTCATCGAACAGCCCGATCCGGCACAGCACCGCGCCCAGCAGCACCATCGCGATCACGTCCCAACCGAAGCCGAGCAGGCACACCACCAGGAACATCGCCCACGTGAACGCGTTGAACGCCAGCCGGTCGAGCGGGTTGCCGCTGGTGTACGCCTCGCGCTCCAGCGCCATCCACACGGGGTCCGCCGGCCCGCTCTGGGCCTTGCCGTCCCGCATCATCCCGAACAGCCGCATCACCGGGGTCGCATCCGCCGGGATCTTCCCGTCGCCGATGCTGCCCGAGGCTTCGTCCCCGCTCGCGGCGTCCGCGCCCGCGTCCTTCGCGGGTTCGCCTTCGGGCCGCTCCGCAGCGGCACCATCGACGGGTGCATTCGCTTGGGCCCCCGTCGAGACCGCCGCCGCCTCGGTGCCGACCGCGGAAGAAGCCGCCGGCGGCGTCGCCAGGAGCGAGAACCCCGTCATCAGCACCACGCCCACGAACAGGAACACGCCGCTCAACGTCGCGAGGACCACGGTCTTCGCCCGGTGCAGCAGCAGCACGAACAGCCCCGCGATGCCGTAGACGAACAGGATGTCCCCGTACCACAGCAACAGCGCGTGCATCAGGCCCAACAGCGTGAGGAAGCCGTAGCGACGGAACCCCGGCGCCCAATAGCTCCGACCCCGCGCCGCCGCCCGCCCCGCCTGCAGCATCAGCCCGAACCCGAACAGCATCGCGAACAGCGGGTAGAACTTCGATTCGCAAAACACCTTCACGAAGTAGTACGCGACGACGTCCAGCGTCCCCGCCGTCGCCTCGGGGCGCGGCAGCATGAACATGCCGAACGGCTCGCCGAACGCCTGGATGTTCACGAAAAAGATGCCCAGCAGGGCGAACCCGCGCACCGAGTCGATCGCCCCGATCCGCTCCGAGCCCATGGTCGCCGCCAGCCCGTTCGACATCCAAGCCTCCAGTCCCGCCCCGTCCGGCGTCATACCGAAAAGCAGCCGCCCCGTTTCAATCGGACCAGCCTTCGACACACCCCCACCGGTTCGACGAGGACCCCAACGCCACCCAGATATAGTGTTGTTTCCCACTGCCAACTCCCCACTGGCCACTGCCCACCTCCCCGCTGGCCCCGCCCCACCGGCCCCGCCGCAACTTCTCCCTTGCTCTGCCCCTTCTGCCAGTACGACGACGACAAGGTCATCGACAGCCGCGCCTCCGAGGCGGGGCGGGTGATCCGGCGTCGTCGTCAGTGCCTCAAGTGCGGCAAGCGCTACACCACCTACGAGCGCGTCGAGGAGACCGTCCGCCTGACCGTCATCAAGCGCGACGGGTCGCGGGTGCCGTTCGACCGTGAGAAGATCCTCAAGGGCCTGCTCGCCGCCTGCGGCAAGCGCCCCATTCCTGAGGACGCCAAGGTCCGGGTCGTCGACACCGTCGAGGAAGAGGTGCACCGCCTCCACGACCGAGAGGTCGAATCCCGCGTGATCGGCGAGATGGTCGCCCAGCGCCTGAAAGACCTCGACGAGATCGCCTACGTCCGCTTCGCCAGCGAGTACTTCCAGTTCCGCAACGTCGGCGAGATCATGAAGCAGCTCGAGGAACTGAGCCAGCGCGTCAAGGACGTGAAGGACCAGCAGCGGATGTTCTGAGCGGGGGATGTGGGACGGTGGACGCGGGCCGGCAGGAACACCGGCAGAGAATCCGAGCGCCTCACGCCGCCTTGCACCGCGCGTGCATCGATGCCTTCCCGGCCCACGCGGCGCAGGTCGCGATCAGCCGCGGCGCGTCGATCGGCTTGGTCGCGTAGTCGTCGCAGCCCGCGGCGATGCACTTCTCCTTGTCGCCGGCCATGGCGTGGGCGGTCAGCGCCACCACCGACCCGGTGTACCCCGCGGCCCGCAGCGCACGGGTCGCCTCGTACCCGTCCATCTCCGGCATCTGCATGTCCATCAGCACCAGCTCGAAGGCCCTGCCATCTCTCGCGGCGGTCAGCGCCGCGTCCCGCGCCTCCAGCCCGTTCGAGACCACCGTCACGTCGGCCCCCGCCTTCACAAGGTGGTGACGGATGAGCCTCTGGTTGTCGCGCCCGTCGTCGGCGAGCAGCACCCGCGCGTTCAGGCCGTCGGGCACACGTCGGGCGGCGGCGGCGCCCTCCTCGGGCAGTTCCGCCAGCGGCGCCGTGAACTCGAACGTAAACGTTGATCCGTGGCCGAACCGAGATTCGCACGCCAGGTCGCCGCCCAGCATGGTGGCCAGCCGGCGCGAGATCGCCAGCCCCAGGCCGGTGCCTCCAAATCGCCGCGTGGTCGAGGTGTCCGCCTGCTCAAAGGGCCGGAAGAGCCGCGCGACCTGCTCGGGCGTCATGCCGATGCCCGAGTCGGTGACCCCGATCCGGACCCGCGCCGACCCCCCGATCACTTCAGACGTGGCCCGGATGGTGACCGCGCCGCTCTTGGTGAACTTCACCGCGTTGCTCACGAGGTTCAGCAGCACCTGGCGCAGCCGCACCGGGTCGGACTCGACGCCGCCCGGCACCGAGGGATCGACCTCGACGTGCAGCTCGATCCCCGCATCGATGGCCCGGACCCGCATCAGGCTCTCGACCTCGTGGATCGCCGCGTGGATGGAGCACGGGATCTTCTCGACCGTCATCCGCCCCGCCTCGATCTTGGAGATGTCGAGGATGTCGTTGATGACGCTGAGCAGGTGCTCGCCGTTGGCCCGGATCGTCCGGACGTGCTCGCGGATCGTGCTCCGCGGCAGCGCGTCGTCGAGCAGCAGGTCGGCGTAGCCGAGCACCGCCGTCATCGGCGTGCGGATCTCGTGGCTCATGTTCGCCAGGAACTCGCTCTTGGCCCGGTTGGCGATCTCCGCCGCGTCCCGCGCCAGCGCCAGGTCCGCCACCGCCTTCTTCGTCTGGTCGTGGGCGTGCTCGGCCCGGTCGAACGCGGCGTTGAGCGCCCCGGCGAACTGCGCCAGTTCGTCGCGCCCCGATACCCGCACGCGGCCCTTCGCCCCCGCGGCCTGCACCTCCAACGCCAGGTGTTTGATCCGCTTCAGGAATACCCGCTCGGTCACGAACAGCATCAGGCCGCCCAAGACCGTGCACACCAGGATGTTCGCCGTCACCAGGAACTGCTCGGCGACTTCACGGCTCGTCGCGATCGACGTGGGAACGACCGTCGAGAACCGGATCACCGGGCGGTTCTCCATGTCGCTGACCGTCCACGCGACCAGCCGGGGCGAAACCTCGCTCTTCGCCGACAGCATCCCGACCGCGCGTTCCTCCGCCGGCGTCGAATCCGTGAGCACCGACATTTCGATCGGCAACCCACGGATCTCGGAGATGCGCTTCACCTCGGCCTCGTCCATCCAACGGCCCGTGATCAGCGTCCCCCGGATCGGGCCGGTGACCTCCGACGTCACGATCGGGCGCGACGTGATGATCATCACACCGCCGGGGAGCACCAGGTACCCGGAACGCGCGGCGGCCTCGCCGTTGTGCTCGGTGAGTCGGCACGACGCGATCTTCTCGTGCAGCCCTTCGGGCACCGGGGCCGTTTCACCCGCTCGGCGGTCCATCCCGGACTCGAAGCGGACGCTCCCGTCAGCCTTGAAGACGCCGAGGTAGCTCACACGGATCGACGCCAGGCTGTCCGGCAAGAGGTTCGACTGCACGAACGCGTCGTTCCCGTCCTCGACGTACTGGTACATGTCGTCCCACGCGGCCCAGTCGACGAAGCGGTCCGCGAAGTTCAGCACCTCCGCGGTGACCATCCGGCGCGTCAGGTCGGCCCGCTGCTGGGCCAGCGCCTTTTCCGCCTCCCCCATCGCCCGCAGCACCACCCGGTCCAGCAGCGCGTGCTGCACCAGCAGCAGCGCGAGCACCGCCGCCGTGATCACCAGCACAACCTTGACGCGGATGGACATGGACGCGGAGAACCTCCCGATCCCCTCCCAGATCGGTAGGCGGCGCCGCCAATGCCAGTGACAGCCGCGCGTTTGCGGAATCGCACGCGTGATCGTGCCGAACAACCCGGTTAGCGGGCCTTTAGAACCGTCGAATGGAACGGACGCCCTTCCCGCGCGTACTTCCGCTCGAAGTTCGTCCCCACCACCTCCCCCGTTCCGGCGGACGCCGGACGCTCGAACGCCAGCCGCTCGTACGGGGCCGGCGTACGGCGGTGCGGCTCAGACCCCGGCGCGGTCCACCGGTCGAAGTGCCGCTCCATCCACTCCCAGTAGTCCGCGTGGTCGGTCACGATCCGCAGTTCCCCCCCGGGGATCAGCACCCGGTGCGCCTGCGCCAGGAACCCGTCCTGCACGACACGCCGCTTATGGTGCCGCGCCTTGGGCCAGGGGTCCGAAAAATACAGGTGAATGACCCGGGCGCACCCGTCCGGGACGCGCCAACGCAGGAACTCCGTCGCGTCGGCGTGCAGAAGCCGCACGTTCTCAAGCCCGCGCCGCCGGACGCGGTCCGCCGCGTACGCAAAGAACTCCTTCGCCCACTCGATCCCCACAAAGTTCGTGTCCGGCTGCAGTTCCGCTTGCTGCAAGAGGAAAGTCCCCTTGCCCGAACCGATCTCGATCTCGAAAGGGCGCGCCGGGTCCGCGAACCACCCCCGCGGGTCGATCCACGCCGAAGCCGGGTTCGTCACCGCCTCATCGGGAAGCGCGGGGAAAACCGCCGCCTCGATGCCGTGCGAGGTCGCGTCAAGGGTCCGTCCTTTTCCGAGTCCGAAACTCATGGGGGCGGGAGTGTACGGAGGCGCCCCGCCCGGAAGCGGACGAGTCGCCGGTGCGTTAGCACCCACAAACTTCGCGTCCGAGGGCCTTCCGCCGGCGTATACACACCGGGGAGGGGCTTTCTGGATACCCGTGCGAGCGAGGGGCCGATACTGAGAATCGCCGGGTTTCGAGACGGTTCGGGTGCCGGGCGTCGTCGATGCCCGACCCCCTTTGGACGCGCCTCGGGCGCGCCGCATGGACGCTGGGCCGGGGTTTCATCCCCGCGCCCCGAGCCGCGACGGATCGGTCGCGGCAGGACAGGAGGCCGTGATGAACGGTTCTGACGTGACGGGCGGGCACCTGGTTTCCCTCATCGAGGGCGCCATCGATCGCAAACGCTTCCACGAGCAGCACTGGGAGGGTTCATTCTGGGACTACCTCTCGATCGTCGAGCGGAACCCGGGCGTTTGCCGCAACGCCTTCCAGCGCCTGTACGACATGGTCATGTCCTACGGCAGCGAGAGGTACCGCCTCTTCAAGAAGGACCTCGTCCGCTACCACTTCTTCTCCGACCCGCTCGACCACGGCCTCGACGGGATCTTCGGCCTCGACGAGCAACTCATGACGCTGGTGGACGTGTTCCGCTCCGCCGCCGAGGGCTACGGCACCGACCGGCGCATCCTGCTGCTGCACGGGCCCGTCGGCTCCAGCAAGTCCACCATCGCGCGGCTGCTGAAGAAGGGCATCGAAGCCTACTCGCGCACCGAGCCGGGGGCGCTCTACTCCTACGTCTGGATGCTCGACGCCGGCGCCGGCCCCTCCGAGAAGAGCCACGAGTTCGTCTGCCCCATGCACGAGGACCCGCTGCTGCTCGTGCCCGCCGAGGCCCGCGCCGCCCTGCTCGCCAAACTCAACGAGGCCTACGCCACCCGCGGCGGACGCGGCAAACTCCGCTTCTACGGCGACGTCAACCCCTTCTGCCGCAAGGTCCTCAACGACCTGATGGTCCACTACGGCGGGGACTGGAAACAGGCCATGACCCACGTCAAGGTCCGGCGCATCAGCCTCAGCGAAAAGGACCGCATCGGCATCGGCACCTTCCAGCCCAAGGACGAAAAGAACCAGGACTCCACCGAACTCACCGGAGACATCAACTACCGCAAGATCGCCCAGTACGGCAGCGACTCCGACCCCCGCGCCTTCAACTTCGACGGCGAACTGTGCATCGCCAACCGCGGCGTGTGCGAGTTCATCGAGGTGCTCAAGCTCGACGTTGCTTTCCTGTACGACCTGCTCGGCGCCTCGCAGGAGCGCGTCATCAAGCCCAAGAAGTTCGCCCAGACCTCGATCGACGAGGTCATCATCGGGCACACCAACGAGCCCGAGTACAAGAAGCTCCAGAGCAACGACCTGATGGAGGCCTTCCGCGACCGCACCATCAAGATCGACGTGCCCTACAACATCCGCCTCGACGACGAGATCAAGATCTACCAGAAGGACTTCGGGACCCACCGCATCAAGCAGATGCACATCGCCCCGCACACCCTTGAGGTCGCCGCGATGTGGGCCGTCCTCACCCGCCTGCAGGAGCCCAAGAAGGCCGGCGTCACCCTGCTCCAGAAACTCAAGCTCTACAACGGCAAGAGCATCCAGGGCCTCACCGAGGACTCCGTCAAGGAACTCAAGGAAGAGGCCCCCCGCGAGGGCATGGAAGGGATCAGCCCCCGCTACATCCAGGACAAGATCTCCAACACCCTCGTCAGCGCCCAGGCGATGGAGGAGAAGCAGATCAACCCCTTCATGGTGATGAACGAGCTCGAGGCCGGCCTCTCCCACCACTCGCTCATCAACGACGAGGACACCAAGAAGCGCTACCGCGAGATGCTCTCGGTCGTCATGGGCGAGTACGAGGACATCATCAAGGGCGAGGTCCAGCGGGCCATCTCCGCCGACGAGGAGGCCATCCGCCGGCTCTGCAGCAACTACATTGACAACGTCCGCGCCTACACCCAGAAGGAGCGCGTCAAGAACCGCTACACCGGCAAGGACGAGGAACCCGACGAACGCCTCATGCGCTCCATCGAGGAGAAGATCGACATCCCCGAGAGCCGCAAGAACGACTTCCGCCAGGAGATCATGAACTACATCGGCGCCCTCGCGCTCGACGGCAAGAAGTTCGAGTACAACACCAACGCCCGCCTCTACCGCGCCCTCGAGCTCAAACTCTTCGAGGACCAGCGCGACACCATCAAGCTGAAAAACCTCGTCTCCAGCGTCATCGACGACCAGACCCAGCAGAAGATCGACGTCATCAAGAAACGCATGATCGAGCAGTTCGGCTACAACGACCGCTCGGCGGCGGACGTTCTCAACTACGTCGCCAGCATCTTCGCGCGGGGCGATCAGAAGGGCGATTGAACGACGGAAACGACGCGCCGCCGATGGACGAGCCCCGAACGTCAGCGAGGGGTTTCTGGTGATCCCCCACCAACAACGATAAAGGCCCATCGCTCACGCTCGGGGCTCGTTCGCGCCGTCGCGCGAGGCCTCGACCCCTGAGCCCTCTGCCTCGTGCGCGAGACCAAGCCTGACGAACACCCTCCCCACTTCCATCTCCACGCTCCCGATCACGAACCGCTTCGGCTCTCCTGCTCCGCTCCGCACCGCCCGCACCATCGCCTCCAGCCGCGCCCCGCTGAGCCGGTCCAGCCCGGCGCCGCCGGTCAGTCGCGCGAACG
>JAFLCM010000105.1 GCA_017303565.1 Planctomycetota bacterium | reverse complement strand
GTTTCAAACCCCGAGCCCCACCAGTTTGTGCGCCCGACGAAGGCGCCCGCCCGGCGGTCGCCCCTGACCGCGCGGAAGAAGGCGGTCTTCGCGCTCGTCGCGCTGCTGCTCCCGTTCGCGCTTCTGCTCGTGACCGAGGGCGTGCTGCGGCTGCTGGGCTTCGGCGGGTATCCGACGGCGCTGAAGGTCCTCGGCCCCGACCCCGCCCGCCCCGGCGTCACGTTCCATATCACCGACAACGAGGGCCCGCGCACCTGGTTCATCGGCAACAGAGAGCGCCCCGGCACGCTGACCGACTCCATGATCGCGATGCCGAAGCCCGCGGGCACGGTGCGGATCGTCGCGGTGGGAGAGTCGGCGATGAAGGGGTTCCCCCAGCCTCCTGGGCTCGCGTCCACCGAGTTCCTCCGCGAGATGCTGAAGGACGCGTGGCCCGATCGGCCCGTGGAGGTCATCAACCTGGGCGTCACCGCTGTGGCGTCGTTCCCCGTCTCATCGATCCTCGATGAGGCGCTGGAGCGCGAGCCCGACCTGGTGATCGTGTATGTGGGGAACAACGAGTTCTTCGGGGCCTACGGCGTGCTGTCGCTCAGTCGCGCGGGCAATACGCCCTCGGTGATGATGGCCCAGCGGAGCGTTCGGTCCAGCGCGCTGCTGCAGGCGCTCTCCCGGCTCAAGCCCGCTTCGGCCCCGCGCGAGGGCGAGACGCTGATGGAGACCATGATGGGCGGGCGCACCTTCACCGCGCCCGACGACCCCATCCGGGCCCGGGCGGCGTCGAACCTCGGCTATTTCGTTGGGCGCATGGCGGACAACGCGAAGGCGAAGAACGTCCCGATCATCGTGTGCACGCTGCCGTGCAACGAGCGCGACCTCGCGCCGCTCGGCGACGCCGACCAGACCATCGGCGACGCCTCGAAGCGGACGATCGTGGCGACCACGCTGGCGGGGATTGGCAGCAAGATCGAGGCCGACCCCGCCGCGGCGCGGGCGGAACTGGAGAAGCTCGCCGCCGAGCACCCCGCCCACGCCCGCGTGCAGTGGTGGCTGGGGCGGGCGCTGGAGAAACTCGGCGAGCATGACGGGGCGGCGAAGGCGTTCGAGCGGTCCGTTGATCTCGACCCGATGCCGTGGCGTCCGCCGTCGGTCAATAGCGACGCGGCCCGCGCCGCCGCCGAGGCGCGCGGGGCGATCGTGTGCGACCTTCGCGCCGCGTTCCGGGCTTCTGCGAGGTCGAAGGGCCTCGCCGCGCCGGGCTGGGACCTGATGGACGACCATGTGCACCCGACGCTCTTGGGGCAGGACCTGGTCGCCCGCTCGATCGTGGAGTCGATGAGCCGTTGCCCTGAGCCGGCCCGCGTCACGCCTGAGCAGGCCGCCCGCGTGGCGTCCTTCAAGACGCTGGCGCAGCGGCTCGGGGCCAACGACTACGAGCGGTACGGCGTGGCCCACCAGATGCGCGTCCTCGCCCGCATCCCGTTCTTCAAGGAGACGAATCCCTGGATGCTGGAGCGATTCGACGGCGTGTGCAGCGCCCTCATGTCCGCGTGGGACCCCAAGATCCGCGAGGCCGCGGCCGAGTGGCAGAAGCCCGAGACCCACCGGGGCGCCAAGCGGCCGCTCTCGGCCATGGCCGGCCGGGTGCTGATCGCGCAGGGCAAGTTCCCCGAAGCGCTCGCCGCCTATGAGGCCGCGGCCCGGTCGGTGTTCGAGTACACGTCGTGGTCGCTTGAGTACGAGGTCTTCATCATCGGATGCAAGGAGCGTCTCCAGCCCGGCGGGCTGACCGAGGGCGACAGGGCCCGCGCCCGCGCGGCCCTTGCCCGCGGGCAACTGCTGCTCGTGCGCGCCGGGCCCGAGTCCGGCATGACCGAGCGCCACGTCGGCACGCTGCACATCGCGTTGGGCGAGGACGAGAAGGCCGTCCCGTACCTCAACTCCGCCCGCACCAAACTCCGCGAGGAGGCCCGACTCGCGTGCGAGGTGGCGCTGGTCCGCGCCCTCGTAAAGGTCGGGCGTGTCGCCGATGCCCGCGTGATCATCGAGGAGGGAATCCGCGACTCCGGTCGATTTGCCGTGCAGTACCAGGCGCTCAAGGACCAACTGATGAAGGCTCCCGGCACGCCCGCTCCCGGAAGCCCGGCCCCCGCGTCCGGGGGGCGCTGAACCGCCGGCGCCTTCCATTCAACGCATGACCGCGATCCTCGGCATCTCGGCCTTCTACCACGACTCCGCCGCGGCGCTGGTCGTGGACGGGCGCGTGGTCGCCGCGGCGCAGGAAGAGCGTTTCACCCGCGTCAAGCACGACCACGAGTTCCCGAAGAACGCGGTCGAGTTCTGCCTCCGGCACGCCGGCATCGACCCCGCGGACATCGACGCCGTGGGCTTCTACGACAAGCCGCTGCTCAAGTTCGAGCGGCTGCTGGAGACGTACCTCGCCACCGCGCCCCGGGGCTTCGCCAGTTTCGCGCAGGCCATGCCGCTGTGGCTCAAGCAGAAACTCTTCCTCCCCCGCGAGATCCGCAAGGGCCTGACCGGTCCGAAGGGCCGCTACAAGCGCCGCGTGGTCTTCGTCGAGCACCACGAGAGCCACGCCGCCAGCGCGTTCTTCCCCTCGCCCTTCGACGAGGCCGCGGTGGTGACGCTCGACGGCGTGGGCGAGTGGGCCGCCGCCACCATCGGCAAGGGTGAGGGCAACCGCGTCACGCTCCTGAAGGAGCAGCGCTTCCCGCACTCGCTCGGCCTGCTCTACTCGGCCTTCACCTACTTCACCGGCTTCCGCGTCAACTCCGGGGAGTACAAGCTGATGGGCCTCGCGCCCTACGGCGAGCCCCGCTACGAGGCGCTCATCCGCGAGAAACTCATCGACCTCCGCGAGGACGGATCGTTCCGTCTCAACATGGACTACTTCACCTTCCCGCACGCGCTCCGCATGACGGGGAGGAAGTTCGCCGAACTGTTCGGCGGGCCCGAGCGCTCCCCCGAGGCCCCGCTCACCCAGCGGGAGATGGACATCGCCGCTTCGATCCAGCGTGTCACCGAGGAGGTGATGCTCCGCACCGCCCGCCACGCCCTCGAGCTCACCGGCTCGAAGAACCTCTGCCTCGCGGGCGGCGTGGCCCTCAACTGCGTCGGCAACGGGCGGATCCTCCGCGAGTCGCCCTTCGAGCGCATCTGGGTGCAGCCCGCCGCGGGAGACGCGGGCGGCGCGCTGGGCGTGGCCCTCTTTACCTGGCACCAGCTGCTCGGGAACCCGCGGACCGCCAGCCCGCACGATTCACAGGAAGGCTCGCGCCTGGGCCCGGCATTCACGCCGGAAGAGGTCGAGAGCGAGCTGACGGCCCTTGGCGCCCGCTTCACCCGGCTCGAAAGCGATGAAGCGCTGGTCCGCGCCGCCGCCGACCACCTGACGGGCCAGCGCGTCGTCGGCTGGTTCCAGGGGCGCATGGAGTTCGGGCCGCGAGCCCTGGGCGGGCGCAGCATCCTGGGCGATGCGCGGTCGCCGAAGATGCAGTCGGAGATCAACCTCAAGACCAAGTTCCGCGAGGGCTTCCGCCCCTTCGCGCCGATCGTGCTCGAGCACCGCGTGCGCGAGTGGTTCGACCTGCCCAAGCAGCACGACAGCCCGTACATGCTGATCGTGGCGCCGGTCGCCGCCCAGCGCCGTGTGCCGGTCGATGAGGGCGCGTCGGGCCTCGACAAACTCCGCGTGGTGCGCTCGAGCATCCCCGCCGTCACCCACGTGGACCACTCGGCGCGGGTGCAGACGGTGGACCAGCGCCGCGACCCGCTCCTGTTCGCGCTGCTCACCGAGTTCGAGGCCCGCACCGGCTGCCCGGTGCTCATCAACACCAGTTTCAACGTCCGCAGCGAGCCGATCGTCTGCACACCCGGCGACGCCTACCGCTGCTTCATGGCCAGCCGCATCGACACGCTGTTCGTCGGTCGCTGCGTGCTCCGCAAGGAAGACCAGCCCGACGCCGCCAAACTCGACATCGACGCCCACCTCGCGAAGTTCATCCCCGATTAGGACTCATCCGCCCGCCTGCGTCTCTCCCAACCACGCGCCCTCCGCGTCTCCGCGGTGAAAAGCACGACCCGACGAAACCCATGGCCCTGATCGAGATCAAGAAAGACCCCACCCGTACCGAACTGCTCGTCTTCGCCGGGCTGTGGACGCTGTTCTTCTTTGTTCTCGGGCGAATGGCGATGTGGAAGCCCGAGGCGCTGCTGATCGCCGCGGCGTTCACGGGCCTGTGCTGGCTCGTCTCGTTCTGTTTCTGCCGCGACATCCTGCGCCGCCACCAACTGATGGGGCTGCTCATCCCCGGCTCGCTGCTCGCGATCGGCGGTGTCGAACGCCTGGGCGTCCCGGCGCACGTCGTCGAGTACACCCTTTGGGGGGTGGCGGTCCTGGGCGGTGGCGCCGCCGCCGCCGTCCCGGCCCTGGCGCGTGTCCTCTACACGGGCTGGATGCGCGCCGCGGTTCCGATTGGGTGGACCGTGTCGCATATCCTGATGGGCCTGATCTACTCCGCGATCCTGACCCCGATCGGGCTGGCCCTGCGGCTCAGGGGGCACGATCCACTGGACCTCAAGGCGGGCGGCAACCGGGCGTCGTTCTGGAACGTCCGCGAACCGCCGCCAACCCTTGAGCGGTACTTCCGCCCGTTCTGAGCGCCGCGATGTCCAAGAGCGATCCGAAAACCCCCCAGGTTCACACCGAGTTCGACCGCCTGGCCAGCCAGCGATCGACGGGCATCGTTCGGGAGTTTGTCGACTTCCTGCGCCACAACAAGAAGTGGTGGCTGATCCCGCTTGTTGTCATTCTGTTGGGGGTGGGGGTGCTGTTGTTTGCCGGGGGCGGTGCCGCGGCCCCGTTCATCTACACGCTGTTCTGAGCACGATGGGCCGAGATCAGCCAGCCCGACGTGTCCCGGTGAAACGCTGCACCGAAGGTGCGGTCGTCCCATTTTTCTGCCCGAAATCGCCTTGCCCGGCGGTGGAGTGGGGGTATCTTGATGAATGGTGGGTAAAACATTTTACCCGCCGTTCGGAGCGTGCCTAGGATTGCTCCCGGCGCTCTGGCCCGAGAAGGGGCCAAAAAAGCCGGAAAATCCAGCCTCCGGAGGCTTGAGAGTGGCATCAACAACACGTCGTTTCAACCGGTACGCCCGCGGTGCCGATGCTAGGTAAAGCGTTTTACAAAGGGCCAAAAGCGGATTGAGGGAATCCACGCTTCTTTGGGAACTCTCGCCCGCTTGATTCGGACGGTTCGCCGATGGTCGGCAACGCAGTCCTCTACGCGTAGTGGTCTGTATCGAAAAGGAGAAGAGAAGAATGACTCGCAACCTGATTGCTGCCGCTCTGGTGGCCGGCCTGGCCGGCGTTGCCAACGGCGCCACGTACAACGACGCCATCGGCGATGAGTTCACCGGCGCCGGCGGCGGCATCCTCGACATCGTCTCGATGGACGTCACCAACGACGCCTCCAGCATCTCGTTCACCTTCACCCTGTCGGGCGACATCGCCGCCACGAACTGGGGCAAGTACATGGTGATCATCGACTCCACCGCTGGCGGCGACACCGCCGGCAACGGCTGGGGCCGTCCCATCTCCATGGCCTCCGGCGCTGACCTCTGGCTCGGCGGCTGGGCCGACGGCGGCGCCGGCGACGGCGTTGAGAACCGCGGCTGGGACGGCGCCGCGTGGCAGCTCAACGGCGCCACCTACAACGGCACCCCCGGCCTGACCGTGGTCAAGACCACCAACACCATCACCTACAGCGTCCTGCTCGCCGACGTCGGCCTCTCTGTCGGCCAGACCATCCTGTTCGACGGCTTCTCGTCGGGCGGCGGCGGCGGTGACGGCGCGATCGACTCCGCGGCCAACCCCGACTTCTCGGTGTTCGGCTGGGGCGACGCCTACACCGCGGGCGGCAGCAACCCCGTCCTGTCCTACACCCTCGTCCCGACCCCCGGCGCCGCCGGGCTCGTCGGCGTCGCCGGCCTCGTGGCCATGCGTCGCCGCCGCTAATCCGATTCTTCACCACGGGGCCCGTTCACGCGGGCCCCGCGGCTTGATTTCCCTGTCCGGGCGAGCGGCTCTTCCCGCTCGCCCGCGACCGTCTGTGGTCCACCCCTTCCCTTTTTCCTGAGAGAGACCGCATGAGCATCCGCACAGCCCTTCGAACCATCGTTCCGGCGACCCTGCTCGCCGGCACGAGCGTCGTCATCGCCGCGACCCCCACGGTCGACGGCACGCGCGACGCGTCCTTCGGCACCACGCCGCTCGCCTCCCAGCGCGCCAGCGTCATCGACGTCACCCTCGCCACCCTCAACGGCGCGGGCCAGTCCAACCAGTCGAACGTCGGCGGCGTCGTCACCTTCGCCGGCAGCACGTTCACCTACCCCGCCCCCGATTCCGACCCCGCGCTGGTCACCACCGGCGTCGAGTTCGGCATCGACCTCGCCGAACTCCAGTGGGACGGCTCCAGCCCCATCCGCGTCGCGGGCTGGATGATCAAGGACGGCTCGGGCAACCTCGTGAGCAACCAGGTGACCGGCGGCCTGCCCGCCGACACCGGCAACGTCGGCGCCCCCGCCACCGTGAACTTCAACTCGATCACGAACGACCAGTTCGTCACCATCCCCGCCGGCGCCATCGAGACCGCCGCGACGATCGACGGCACCAAGGACGCGTCGTACCCCGCGGCCCTGTTCGTCAACACCCTGGCCTCCACGCTGGGCAACACCACCATCGGCTCGCAGAACAACGCCAACGGCTCGGAGCTCTGCGCCGTCTACGGCTACCGGTCCAGCAGCCGCCTGTACCTCATGCTCACCGGCAACCTCCGCACCCAGTACGACAAGATCGTCCTCTGGGTGGACTGCAAGTCCGGCGGCCAGAACGTCGTCCGCAACGACAACGCCGGCATCGACTTCGGCATCATCAACGCCCACGCGGGCCTGACCTTCGACAACTCGCCCACCGTCTTCGAGCCCGACTACTTCATCGACTACACCGGCGGCTCCGGCGGCGATCACTACCTCAACTACGCCACCCTGCCCACCGCGGGCGGCGGCGGCGGCGGCTATTGCCGCGGCGACAAGAACATCCCCGTCGGGGAGTTCCGCGTCCTCGCCTTCCCCGCCATGCCCACCACCAACGGCCAGACCCCCCCGCCCAACGGCGGCAGCATGGAGGCCGCTTCCAACAACTCGAACCTCGGCGGCATCGCCGGCGCCATCGTCCAGCCCAACCCCTGGACCACGCCCCCCGGCTCCAACCCCGGCTCGGTCAACGTCGGCCTTGAACTGAAGGTTCCCCTCGCCGAGACCGGCTGGGTCGCCGGCGTCACCTCCGTGAAGATCGGCGGCTTCATCGTCGGCTTCAACTGGGACTTCCTTTCCAACCAGGTCGTCGGCTCGGTGCCCCCCACCCAGGACAACTACGGCTTCCCCGCCAACGGCGTCGACTTCTCGACCCCGCTGAACTCGGGCAACCAGTTCGTCACCGCCACCGTCCCCGGCTCGCTCGTCGCCCGCACCATCGCGCTCGACGGCACCCGCGACGTCGGCCAGGGCTACGCCCTCATCTGGACCAACAACACCCCCGCCAACTCGGGCAACCCCACGGGCTTCGGTGACAACACCGACGCCACCGTGGACCTCTCGAACGGCTCGGAACTCAACAACCTCTTCGTCTCCTTCGGCCTTGACCCCGCCAACGGCAACGCCCCCACCATGTGGCTGTTCTCCGGCGGCAACATCCACGACAACAACAAGGCCCTGTTCTTCCTCGACACCAAGACCGGCGGCCAGAACCAGTTGCTCGCCACCAACCCGGCCTTCGGCCTCCAGAAGCTCGGCGCCGACACCAACGGCCCCGGCCTGAAGTGGGACGCCGGCTTCGAGCCGGACTACATGCTCGGCTACTCCACCGGCCTGTCCAACGGCAGCCCGGTTCACTCGGTCTACGCCTCGCAGCTCAACCCCACCGGCAGCCCCTCC
>JAFLCM010000104.1 GCA_017303565.1 Planctomycetota bacterium | reverse complement strand
CGTGGTGGGGAGCGCGATCGGCGTGGAGTGGCGGTGCGACGAGGCGGCGACGGAGCTCATCAAGGCGGGCAAGATCGACCCGATGATCATCGTGGCGATCGACAACATCGGGGACGTGCGGGCGGAGGAGTACAACCCGCCGTACACGAGTTACCTGAACAAGCAGAACCGGGGGGACCAGCACCTGCGGTTCATCACGGACGAGGTGATGCCGTTCGTGAACGAGACGTACCGGACCAAGACGGGGCGCGAGCACACGGGGATCGGGGGCTCGAGTTTCGGCGGCAACGCGACGCTGTACGCGGTGATGGAGCGGCCGGACGTGTTCGGGCGGGCGATCGTGGAATCGGCGGCTGTGTTCCTGGACAACCGGGCGATCGTGCGGCGCGCGGAGGGGGCTGACCGCTGGCCGATCAGGATGTTCATGGCGGTGGGGACGGCGGAGACGGCGCGGAGCGGCGACGCGAAGGCGTTCGCGGACATGAACCGGGAACTGATGAGTGCGCTGCGCTTGAAGGGGCTGGGCGAGGACCGCCTGATGACCGTGGTCGAAGAGGGCGGCAAGCACTCCGAGGGCGTGTGGGCGAAGCGGTTCCCGGCGGCGCTGGGGTTCGTGTTCGGGAAGGAGTGAGCGCCAGGTGCTGATTTCTTGGTGAGCTCGCCCGCCGGGGACCGGCGGGGTACCCAGATTCGATTCGTCAGGGGGCCTACAGGTGCTTGAGCGCGGAGACGAGGGTGTCGATGTGCGCTTCGGTGTGGGCGGCGGAGATCTGGCAGCGGAGCCGGGCGTGGCCCTCGGGCACGACGGGGAAGCCGAAGCCGATGACGTAGACGCCGAGTTCGAGCAGGCGCTTGCTCATGGCGATCGCCTTGGCGGTCTCGTGGACGATGATGGGGCAGATGGCGGTGGGGGACTCCAGGACGTCGAATCCCGCGGCCTTGATCTGTTTGCGGGCGTAGGCGACGTTGTCGCGGAGGCGCTGGACGCGCTGCGGCTCGCGGAGCATGACCTCGATGGCCTTGTCGGCGCTGCAGGCGACGGTGACGGGGAGGGCGTTGCTGAAGAGGGTTGGCCTGGCGCGCTGGACGATGGTGTCGACGGCGAGTTTGGGCCCTGCGATGTAGCCGCCCGCCGCGCCGCCGAGGGCCTTGCCGAGCGTGCCGGTGAAGAGGTCGATATCGGCGCCCCTCATGCCCCAGTGCTCGTGGGTGCCGCGACCGGTGCGGCCCATGACGCCGGTGCCGTGGGAGTCGTCGACGGCGAGCAGGGCGCCGAAGCGGTCGCACAGGGCGCGCATCTTGGGCAGGTCGGCGATGGAGCCCTCCATGCTGAACACGCCGTCGGTGATGACCCAGATGACGCCGCCGGGTGCGAGGGTGCCCTTGGCCTCGGCGAGTTTGGTTTCGAGGGCGGCGAGGTCGTTGTTGGGATAGACGAAGCGGTTGACGCCCTTCTTGATGACGGAGCAGAGGCGGATGGAGTCGATGATGCAGGCGTGGTTGAGGGCGTCGCTGACGATGGCGTCGCCGGCCTCGCAGAGGGTGGGGAAAACCGCCTCGGTGGCGTTCCAGCAGCTGACGAAGGTGTACGCGGCCTCCTGCTCGAGCATGGCGGCGATGCGGGCTTCGAGGGCGTGGTGGGGGGTGAAGGTGCCGCAGATGAAGCGGACGCTGGCGGTGCCGGCGCCGTAGTCGCGGAGGCCCTTGAGGCCGGCCTCGATCACCTCGGGGTGGTCGGCGAGTCCGAGGTAGTTGTTCGAGCAGAAGCAGAGGGCTTCTTTGGTGGAGCCGTCGGGCTGCTTCAGGCGCACCACCGGGCCCATGGTGGAGTCGATGGTCTGGAGGACTTTGAACTCGCCGCGGTCGCGCAGACCCGAGAGCAGGGTGGAGGCACGCTGGGCGAAGGGGTGGTCGGCGTTCATGGGGGCATTGTTGCCGAATCGGCGTGGGGGTGGGCGCATCGCGGCTGGGCGGGGTTGCCCGTCACGGGTGGGCCGGTGTCGCGGGAGGTTCGTTCGCATCCTGTGCGGGCCTTGACGGGTACCCGAACACCGGGTTTACTTTTGGCGTTCGACATTCCCTCCACTCACGCCGCCCGAGATCTTTGAAAAGGGGCGAGCGATTCACTCTCGGGCGTTGTCGGCGCGTGCGCCGGCGGCGTCCGGGGCGCGAAGGCGTCCTGAGCCCTCGCGATAGATTGAACGGACCTTCATTCTTCACGCGCTTGGGACGCTGACGCGCCCCCTGCGCGAAACCCCTTTGGGTTGCTCGTTCTCCGCGTCATGCACCAGCATCGATCAGGCCCCGCCCGTGTTTCCCCGCCGATCCGGCTCCGTGCCGACGGCTCGGGTGGCGTCGGCGCGGGTGCCTTGCCCCCGGCGCGTGTTTGTTGGCCGACGGTGCGAGTCCGCCTTCGAGCGTGAAGGGTCCGTCATTCTGGTGAGTCCGTGGCGCGCCGTGCGCGTCCGCTCGTTCGCTGGACTTCCGGGAGGCCGGGGTGGGGTTCGATTTCCCCCGCCGTCCGGCGTTCGCGCCGGGCGGCTCAGTCACGAAAGGGCGCGCCCAACATGCTGGCCGCAGCACCCATCCTCTCCGAACTCGGCCCCACGGCCTGGCTGGCGATCGGCCTGGCTTTTGTCATCGGCATCGTCCTCGGCCCGTTGCTGCTGCGGATCGTGACCGGTCAGTCCATGAAGAAGGCCCGGGCCCAAGCGGAAGAGCTGGTGCGGGTGGCCCAGCAGGAGGCCCGGACGCTCGCCGACAAGGCCCGGGTGGACGCGGAGAAGTCCGCTTTGGCGGAGCGGCAAAAGTTCGAGAAGGAGGCCCAGACCAGCCGGGAGGAGATCCGCGAGACCGAGCGCCGCCTGGCCAAGAAGGAAGACCAGATCGACCGCAAGGAGCAGTCGTTGACGGCCAAGGAGCAGAACCTTGAGCGCGAGATCGAGAGCACCCGCCAGAAGCAGGCCCGGCTGGACCAGCGTGAGGGCGAACTGTCCGACACGCTGGCCCGCCAGAAGGAAGAACTGCTGCGGGTGAGCGGACTGTCGATGGATCAGGCCCGGAAGATGCTGCTTGAGAAGATCGAGGACGACACCCGCCACGAGGCGGCGACGGTGGTCCGCGACATCATGGACAAAGCGACCGGCGAGGCGAAGGAGAAGGCCCGGGAAATCACGCTGATGGCGGTGCAGCGGTACGCCGCCGAGCACGCCGCCGAGAGCACGGTCCGGACGATCCCGATCCCGTCGGACGACATCAAGGGTCGGATCATCGGTCGCGAGGGGCGGAACATCCGGGCGATCGAGAAGGCGACGGGTGTGGACCTGATCGTGGACGACACGCCGGGGGTGATCGTGGTGTCGTGCTTCGACAAGGTTCGGCAGCAGGTGGCGGCGGAGTCCTTGATGAAACTCATCGAGGACGGGCGGATCCATCCTGCGCGGATCGAGGAGGTCGTGGCGCAGGTGCAGAAGGAGATGGAGGAGCGGATCGGCAAGTACGGGCGCGACGCGGTGATGGAGGTGAAACTGAAGGGCCTTCACCCCAAGGTGGTCGAGGCGATGGGGCGGCTTCAGTTTCGCACGTCGTTCGGGCAGAACATCCTCAGGCACTCGATCGAGGTCGCGTACATCAGCCAGATCATCGCGGACCAGCTGGGTCTGAAGGGGGACATCGCGCGGCGGTGCGGGTTCCTGCACGACATCGGCAAGGCGATGGACCACGAGATGGAGGGCGGGCACCCGAAGATCGGCATGGACTTCGCGGCCCAGTTCGGGGAGAAGGAGCCGGTGCTGAACGCGATCGGCGGGCACCACGCGGACATCCCGGCGACGAGTTTCTACACGCCGATCGTGATGGCGGCGGACGCGGTGAGCGGCGCGCGGCCGGGGGCGCGGCGCGAGAGCCTGGAGCGGTACATCCAGCGGCTGGAGCAGCTGCAGGACATCGCGCTGAGTTTCGGCGGGGTGAACGAGGCGTACGCGATCCAGGCGGGGCGCGAGGTGCGCGTGATGGTGGACGCCAAGCGCGTCGGCGACGATGAGGCGTACTTCATCGCCAAGAAGATCGCCGAGCGTGTGAGCGCCGAGATGACCTTCCCGGGCGAGATCAAGGTGACGGTGCTGCGCGAGACGCGGGCGGTGGAGGTGGCGCGGTAACGGGCTGCCCGGTGTTCTCCGTGGTGAGATCCCCCCGAGCAGTTCCTACTCAAGCACGTTCGCCGGCTTGGGCGTCGAGTCGGTGATCTTCTCTTTCTTCACGGGCGTGGTCGGCTCGGGGTCGGAGCAGGTCAGCAGGTACTGCTGGTCCTCCACGCGCACCTGAGCGTGCACCGGGCGGCCCCAGACCACGCGGAGGTTCCGCAGGACTTCGCCGGCTTTCTGGAGGTCCACGTCCAGCCCGTTCCACTGGTGGGCGAGGTAGAGCTCGCCGCGGTTGAGGTAGTTGGCGTCCACCACGTAGATGAAGGGCTGGCCCATGTTGGTGATGCGGTAGAGCAGGGCCTGCTTCACCTGGCGGAAGTCGCGTGAGACGGGGCGGACCTGTCCGGTCTGGGGGTCCTTGCGGTAGCGGTACATGCGGTGGCGCTCGACGAACTCCTCGGTGAGGAACTCGTCGATGAAGTTCACGTCGTTGTAGATGGCGCGGACCTCGTAGATCTTCTCGCGGCCCTTCATCGACTTGTCGTCGAATCGGTCCTTGTCGCCGAGGCTCTCGATCCGCTCCCACGACGCCCCGTGCCTGCCCGAGTCCCAGCGGCGCTCGATGTCCTTGAAGAGTTCGACGCCGATTTTGTAAGGGTTGAAGCCCCCGGGCGGCATGTGGACGACGCCCGAGTGCTGCTCGGCGTAGTCCACAATCTCGCTGGCCTCGAGGAAGTGTTCGGTCATCAGTTTCGAGTGCCAGTAGGTCGCCCAGCCCTCGTTCATCACCTTCGTCATCGCCTGGGGGGCGAAGTAGTACGACTCGTCGCGGATGATCGAGAGGATGTCCTGCTGCCACGCCTCCAGCCCGGCGTGGTGCAGGAGGAACCACAGCACGTCGCGCATGGGGCGGCTGGGGATGCGCCCCTTGGCGGCCTTGCGCTCGGCCTCGTACTTCTGCTTCTCTTCTTCCAGCACGCGGCGCGGGTTGACGAAGGGGTCCATGTAGCCCTTGGCGGGCAGGCGGGTCGGCTCGAAGGGGCGGGGGCGTTCGGAGACCAGCGCCTCCTGGTCGGCCTCCAAGGCGTGGCCGCTGAAGACCGAGTACGGGTCGATCAGGTGCTCGAGGCTGAGGCACACGTCGAGGAAGCGTTCGACGGCGTCCTGACCCTGGCGCTCCACGTGGCGCTGCACGCGGGTGGCGTGGTTGGCCATCGTGTTCATCATCTTGCGGTCGGTCTTGGCGAACCAGGCGTTGTGCTTGAAGAAGTCCGCGTGGCCGTAGACGTGGGCCATCACGAGCTTCTGGTCGGTGACGGTGTTGGACTCCTGAAGGTAGGCGTAGCAGGGGTCGTTGTTGATGACCATCTCGTAGATGCGGCCCATGCCGTAGGCGTCGCGCTTGGAGAGCGACTCGTACTCCATGCCCCAGCGCCAGTGCGGGTAGCGGACGGGGAAGCCGCCGTACGCGGCGATCTGGTTCATGGTCCGGAAGTCGAGGACCTCGAAGACGACCTCGAAGAAGTCCAGGCCGAGTTCGATGGCCTTGGCCTTGATCCGGTCCATGTGGTCCCGGAGTTCCCGCGGCAGGTCGGTGTTGGTCCTGCGGTGGAGCATGTTCAATGGTATCGGGCCGATCGGCACGCTCCCGGACAACTTCCGCCCGAAAGCGGTGTCAGGCCCTGGCGTACCAGTGCACCGCCGTGGAGCCGTAGGCGTGCGTCTCCGGGCCTTTGGCGCCGGGGATCTTGAGGGAGGCCTCGGTCTTCCTGCGGCGGATGATCGGCTCGCCCTCGTCGTCCGTCTCGCCGGTGTCCTCGTCCTCGTGGTCGACGAAGGGCCACGGCGTGCGCAGGATCGCGAAGCCCTCGTCGTCGAGAAGTTGCACGCAGCGGGCGAACTGCTCGAAGACGCGCTCGCGCGAAGCGGGGTCCTCCACGAGCGGGTAGGGCGGATCGAAGAAGACCACGTGCACGGGCCGCGGGCAGCGGGAGAGCGCCCCCGCGCCCAGCGCGTCGCCCTGGAAGACCTCGCAGCGGTCCGCCACGCCCAGGGTTTCGATGTTCCGCTCGATCAGGCGGGTGACGGCGCGGTCCTTCTCGACGAACACGACTTCCTTCGCGCCGCGGGACAGGGCCTCCAGCCCGAACGCGCCGGTGCCGGCGAAGACGTCGAAGAACGACTGCCCCTCGATGTGCCCGTGCAGCATGTTGAACACCGCGACCCGCACTCGGTCGGGCAGGGGGCGCGTGGTCTCGCCGCCATCGGGGGTCTGGATGTGCCTGGAACGGAACTCGCCGGCGATGATGCGGAGCATTGGGCATTATTCCCGGTGCGCCGGCGCGGGAGGGGGTCAGGGCTGGGTCAGGGCCGGGGCAGGGGTGTGGCGATGCTCTGGTGATCGTGCTCGCCGGGGACCGGCGGGGTCCCCGCGGAAGCGTCAGAACCGGATGACCACGGACCCGAACAGCCCCGCGGTCGCGGTGTCGAAGGCGAAATCGTCGTCCGAGCCGGTGGAAAGGTCGGCCTGGACGTGGCGGAAGCCGATCTCCGCGGCGACGGTCTTGTTGTCCATCGGGAACCAGCGGAACGTGGGCATGATCTCCCAGGCGAAGCCGGTGCCGGGGCCGAGGGTGGCGCCGACGTCCGCGGTCACGCCGATCTCGAAGCCGTGCGGCAGGTCGATGGTCAGGCGGGCGCCGACGAGCGGCTCGATCCAGGTGTCGCTCTCTTCGAGCGAGTCCGCGCCGTCGGCGGTGCCGAACTCGAAGTTCAGGTGGTAGACGTGGGCGCCGGCGTACACGCCCGCCCACACCGCGGTGTCGCCCGTGTCGTCGGTGACGAAGGGATCGAACGACCAGCCCGCCGTGCCCTTGAACGAGGCGTACGAGAGGTCGTACTTCACCTCGTCGCCCTCGCTCACCTGGAAGCCGCCGGCGTCGATGTCCTGCTGGGCGCGGGCCTCATCGTCGAACGAGGTGCCGAAGGCGGTGAAGTCGAAGGTCCAGCGCCGGCTGCGGAGCGTGAACCGCCCAGCGGGAGCGAGGTGAACCTCGTCGAGGTTGATCTGGTCCACGTCGAAGGTCGATCCGCCCTTGAAGGTGATCTCACCGAGCATCGCGGCGAACCAGAGCATCGGTTCGAACTCGGCCTGGAGGACGGTGCGGTCGTGGAAGTCCGAGGGGACGCTGGGTTCGGTGGGAGCGCCCGCAAGGGCACCCGCGCCCGCGGCCGCCGTCACCAGGCCCGCCGCCCCGATGCTGAAAAGCCGATTCGATGCCATCGTGAAGCCTCCGCCGGCGCGACCGTGCGCCGCGCGGGCAGCCTACCGTCCGACGCCCGCACCCGCGAATCTCCACACGCCAGCGACCGTGAACCGCGACGCCCAGCCATCCCGAGTGCCCCCGACGCCCGCGCCGCCCTTGGGCGGGATCGAACTCGCGCCGGGTGTCACCGTGCCGGAGAACGCCGTCGACCTCGCCGCGGTGCGCTCGTCCGGCCCCGGCGGGCAGAACGTGAACAAGGTCTCGACCAAGGTGGAACTCCGCCTCGATACCAGCGCGCTGCACATCCCCGCCTGGGCCAGGGAGCGGCTCGCGGTCCTCGCCGGGCGGCGGCTGACCGATGACGGCGTGCTGTGCATCGCCGCCGACGAGCACCGCAGCCAGTCCCGCAACAGGTCCGAGTGCTTCGAGCGGCTGCGGATGCTGCTGCTCGAGGCCATGACCCGCCCCAAGAAGCGGGTGAAGACCAAGCCCACGAAGTCCAGCCAGCGCCGGCGGATGGACGAGAAATCCCGGCGCGGACAGGTCAAGAAGGGGCGATCCGGCGGCGGGCACGACGACTAGCCGCCCCCCCCCGGACCGAACCTTGCCCCCGGAACCGCCCG
>JAFLCM010000103.1:5400-8089 GCA_017303565.1 Planctomycetota bacterium | reverse complement strand
ACCGTGGCCCGCGCCAACGGCAACGAGCTCGACAACATCACCGCCCAGCTCGGCATCAGCCCGGTTGACGGCTCCGACGTCGTCTACTTCCACATCGCCGGCAACCTCGAGACCAACGCCAACAAGCTCGAGATCTTCTTCGACGTGATCCCCGGCGTCGGCCAGAACACCCTTGTGTTCGACGACCCCGCCGACGGCTACACCGGCAACCCCGACATCGACTTCTTCGCCCTCAACCGCATGGGCGGCCCCTTCACGCCGACCACCGGCCCCGTGCAGCCCGGCCTCACCTTCGACGCCGGCTTCACCGCTGACTACTACGTCACCCTCAACGCCCAGAACGCCAACGCCGGCGGCACGGACGTCGAACTCTTCGCCAACTGGGCTCGTCTGAAGGACGTTCCCACCGTCGGCGACCCCGGCGCCAAGCGCTACCTCGGCAAGACCAGCATCGCGGCCGGCGGCTTCTTCGACGGCGGCGACCTGCTCACCAACGAGCTCGCCCTCCTCAGCATCAACAACAGCAACACCGGCGGCGTCGCCGGCGGCGCCACCGCCGCGGTCACCCCCACCTCCGACCCCGCCAACGTCATCACCGGCATCGAGCTCGGCCTGCCTCTCGTCGACCTCGCCCCCTGGGACGGCCGCACCAGCACCATCAAGATGATGGTCTTCATCAACGGCACCGGCCACGACTTCGTCTCCAACCAGGTCCTCGGCTCCTACTGCGGCACCGACCTCGGCGAGCCCCGCAACGTCAACTTCGCCAGCAAGCCCGGCAACCAGTTCTTCGAGCTCACCTACAACTCGTCGACCACCCGGTACACCAGCAGCGTCGCCCAGACGCCCGCCTGCACCGTGCCGTGCGTCGGTGACCTCAACAACGACGGCCAGGTCAACACCGGCGACCTCACCATCTTCCTGGGCCAGTTCGGTTCTACGGGCTCCAACCTCTCCGGCGACTTCAACAACGACGGTCAGGTCAACACCGCCGACCTCACGACCTTCCTCGGCCGCTTCGGTCAGCCCTGCTGATCCAGCCCCGAGCATTCCCCTCAATCAGTGTGAGCCGCCCCGCCCCGTGCGGGGCGGTTCATTTTCAGGCACATCACTTCTTCCCCCGCCCCCGGCGTGCCCTGCCAGATTGACACCCCGTCCCCATCGCCGGTTGGCATCTGGCAGGAAAGACCCCGCCCCGGGCCTCAGAATCGCGGTTCGGTGGGTATTGGCGCGTTCCGGAGGGTGGCGCAAGGGTTGCAACAGCCATGGCGATGCTGCCAGTGCGCTCCCATCTCTCCCCTTCCTCCTGCGAAAGCGGTGGGTGGTGCGCGCCCCGGCTGAACCTGCTGCTGACCTACGGCGGCTGGCACCCGGAGTCCTGGGTTGACCACCTGCCTCGGCTGCTGGCACCCATGGGCATCACCGCCGTCCGCGCCCGCTCGGGCGTGGAGGCCGCCAGCGTCATCCGGTCCACCCCGGTCCACATCGCGGTGGTGGACCTCTCGCTTCCTCTCGACGCCCCGCAGACCGACGACTCGGGCGACTTCGCCCCCGCCGGGGAAGAAGGCGGCGAGCGGATCATCGAACTCCTGCGGCGCCTCGAGGCCCCGCCGCCGACGGTCGTCGTGAAGCGTCGTCGCAGCGGCCGCGAGAACGCGCGATCGCTTTCGAACGCCCTGGCCGCGGGCGTGTTCGCGGTCCTCGAACCCCCCGTTCACCTTGAGCACGCGCTCGAGGTCATGCGCCGCGTCCTCCAGCGCCACTACGCGGGGCGCTGGCCGGTCGCGTGAATGTTGAACCTTGGAGATCACAGAGCGCAGCGAGTGCCGACCCTGACCTGATGCCACTTGCCTCGATGCCTTCCCCGGATCCCTTCACCCGAACTTTCCCACCAACAGGAGCCCCTCAGACATGGCCACCAAAGTGAAGCCCCTCGGCGACAAGATCCTCGTCAAGCGCGACGAGGCCGAAACCAAGACCTCCAGCGGGATCTTCCTGCCCGAGACCGCCAAGGACAAGCCCAAGACCGGCACCATCCAGGCCGTCGGCACCGGCGCGCTGAACACCGAGACCGGCGAGCGCATCCCCCTCTCCGTCAAGAAGGGCGACCGCGTGATCTTCTCCTCGTACGCCGGCACCGAGGTCAAGCTCGACAAGGACACCCTGCTCATCATGTCCGAGGACGACATCCTGGCGGTGGTCGAAGACTAAGCCGGAGGATTCACCGCGGAGACGCGGAGAGCGCGGAGAGAGCCATGGGATGAAGCGCTAGGGCCCTGTGCCCGAATGGACTCCTTCTCTCTCTCTCTCTCTCTCTCTCTCTCTCTCTCTCTCTCTGAATCCCTCCGCGACCTCCGCGCCTCCGCGGTGAAGCAATGAAATGACCCACGACCAACTCCGCCAAGCCCTCCGCGAACTCAACGGCGAACGCCACGCCGTCTTTGTCGTCGCGGACGTCCACCACGCCGCGGGCATGGCCGCCCTCACCGTCAAGCACGCCATGCTCATCCCCGACGAGGCCGACCACCTCGTCAAAGTCACCGACGGCAAGAGCATCTACATCATCGACGCCGAGCGTGTGGCTTGGCTGCAGATCGGGTGAGAGATGCACCGCGGAGACGCGGAGTTCGCGGAGAGTATTTCAGAGTGTGTGTGACCCGCGAACACGCACCACCGAATTGCTCGCTCG
>JAFLCM010000103.1:0-5390 GCA_017303565.1 Planctomycetota bacterium | reverse complement strand
GCTGATTCCGGAGGCATCGGGCACTAGGCACTGGGCACTAGGGCCGGATCAGACATCGAGAACAAGCGGCAAGTCCAGACCGCACGAATCACGCAGACACAACCTCTTGCACTCCGAACTCGTGCCCAGTGCCGAGTCCCCAGTGCCTTCAAAGGAACTCCCATGGCCGCCAAGCAGATCGCTTTCGATACCGACGCCCGCGAGCGGATTCTCCGCGGCGTGCAGAAACTCGCCGCCGCCGTCAAGGTCACCCTCGGCCCCTCGGGCCGCGTGGTCGTCCTCGAGAAGTCCTTCGGCGCTCCCACCGTCACCAAGGACGGCGTGACCGTCGCCAAGGAAGTCGAACTCGACGACCCCTACGAGAACATGGGCGCGCAGATGGTCAAGGAAGTCGCCACCAAGGCGTCAAAGGACGCGGGCGACGGCACCACCACCGCCACCATCTACGCCGAGGCCATCTTCCAGGAGGGCCTGAAGAACATCACCGCCGGCGCCAACGCCAACCAGGTGAAGCGCGGCATCGACATGGCCGTCGCCTCGGTCGTCGATGAACTCAAGAAGATCTCCAAGCCCATCGCCAACAGCAAGGAGATCGCCCAGGTCGGCACCTGCTCCGCCAACCAGGACGAGCAGATCGGCAAGATCATCGCCGACGCGATGGACAAGGTGGGCAAGGACGGCGTGATCACCGTCGAAGAGGGCAAGAGCCTCGAGACCGAGGTCGAGCTCCTCGAGGGCATGCAGTTCGACAAGGGCTACCTCAGCCCCCACTTCGTCACCGACCCCGCCGCCATGGAGTGCGTGCTTGAGGACGCCTACGTCCTGATCCACGAGAAGAAGATCAGCAGCGCCAAGGACATGCTGCCCGTCCTGAGCAAGGTCGCCGAGAGCGGCAAGGCCCTGCTCATCGTCGCCGAGGACATCGAGGGCGAGGCCCTGGCCACCCTCGTGGTCAACAAGCTCCGCGGCGTCCTGAAGGTCTGCGCCGTCAAGGCCCCGGGCTTCGGCGACCGCCGCAAGGCCATGCTGGAGGACATCGCGGTCCTCACCGGCGGCAAGCCCATCATGGAAGAGCTCGGCATCGACCTCGAGAAGGTCACCCTCGCCGAACTCGGCCGCGCCAAGAAGATCACCGTCGACAAGGACAACACCACCATCGTCGAGGGCGCGGGCAGCACCAAGGACATCAAGGGCCGCATCGAGCAGCTCAAGCACCAGATCGACGCCACCACCAGCGACTACGACCGCGAGAAGCTCCAGGAGCGCCTCGCCAAGCTCGCGGGCGGCGTGGCCCAGATCAACGTCGGCGCCGCCACCGAGGTTGAGATGAAGGAGAAGAAGGCCCGCGTCGAGGACGCGCTGCACGCCTGCCGCGCGGCCGTCGAAGAGGGCATCCTCCCCGGCGGCGGCGTCGCGGTGCTCCGCGCCCGCCGCGCCCTCGAGAGCCTCAAGAAGAAGGCCAAGGGCGACGAGCGCACCGGCATCGACATCGTCGACCGCGCCCTCGTCGCTCCCATCAAGCAGATCGCCACCAACTGCGGCCTCGACGGCTCCGTCATCGCCCACACCGTCGAGAACAACGACAGCACCAACTACGGCTACAACGCCCTCACCCACGAGTACGGCGACCTCGTCAAGATGGGCGTCATCGTCCCGACCAAGGTCGAACGCGTCGCCCTGCAGAACGCCGCCAGCATCGCGGGCCTGCTCCTGACCACCGACGCCGCGATCGTCGAGATCAAGGAGAAGAAGGCGGCTGTTCCCGCTGGTGGTGGGATGGATGACATGGATTATTGAGCCCGCGCCGTCCCAGGAACATCGCGGTGCGTTGTGAATGCAAAGCCCAGGGACCACGTCCCTGGGCTTTTTCGTTGACACACGGGCGGCGCACAACCACAATCGAACCATGGAACCGTGGCGCGACTGGTACCACGTCAACGGGAACACCTACGGGACGTGGCTGCGGGGAGATGAGCGCGGCTGGCGCGCGAGGCATCATCGCGAGCACGTGATCGGGGACTACAAGAGCCCGCCGCCAAAAGGCATGTACGACGCGCTGAATGCCCGCTCGCGCTCGCTCATGACCCGGCCTGAAGTCCACCTGTCGCCAAGGGCCAGACGACTCGCCTGCGAGACCTTCGCGCACTCGCTCGAGATCGACGGGGTCCAGGCGGTCGCGATCTGCATCGACGATCACCACTTCCACACTTTGGCACGATTCCCGGATCACGACCCGAGAACCTGGATCGGACGCGCCAAGCGCCGCAGCGCGAAGGCGCTCTCCGACGCGGGGCTGGTCGAGCGCGGCGGCGTGTGGGCGATCCGGTGCCGGTGTCTGCCCGTGAAGGACCGCGATCATCAGGTCGCGGTGGCCCGCTACATCATCGGACACGCACGCCGCGGCTCCGCGGTGTGGCGATCGGACCGCGCATCGCGGCCGCGCGAATAGGCGCGGGGGCACCCCGAGAACCCAGTCCCGTCTGGTCCCTTTCCCTCGCCGCTCGATGCCCGTCGCGAGCGGTGGCGTGCCACTCAAGGCCCGTTCCCGGGACTTCAGTGCTCCCTGACCATCCCACACCGCTAGGCACTGAAGTCGATGCGGACATCGCCTTCAGTGGCGCGCCGGGTTGCATGGACCTCCAAAAGCCGAGAGGGCGCCTGTGCGGCGCCCCCCCAGGGACGAGTGTGTGTCTCGTTGTGGCGCACGTTCCCCTGACCCGGGCGGGGGGCCGAGGCCCCTCGCGGCCGCGAAGGTTGGCCGAGTCTTGTCGTGCGCGGGTGTTCTCTCTCAGCGGTCTCCCGATCCGGGCGGCGTCAGTCGTTCTCGCTCTGCTTCTCCAGCATCTTGCGGAGGTAGTCGTTCTCGCGCCGGGTGGCCTCGAGGTCGAAGACGAGGTACTTCACGCTCAGCCGCAGGTAGTCCATCGAGTCCTGCAGGTCCTTCATGGTCTTGCGGATCTTCGCCTGCCGCGCCTTGGTCTCCTCGGCGAGCACCTGGAGCTGCTCCTTCTGGTCCGGCGGCAGGTTGTCGATCTGCGTGATCAGGTCGTTCAGTTTCTTCTCGAAGTCCTGCTCGGTCATGGCGTGTCTCCTCGTCTCTTGGGTGTGTGTGCCGCGGTTGAGCGACGAGGGGACAGATGCAACACCCCGGCCAGCGACGGGCTGAACCGCGCGAATCCGCGTGCCAAACCCACGCGTCCGGAAAAACACGCACGCCCGAATCGGAACGCCCGGCACGCCCGGGAAAAACCACCGCCGCGACCCTTCGCGCGGTCACGCGGGCGGCGCCAACTGTGCGGGGTGATGACGGAACGCCACACCGGGCGTTGCGTCACGAGGCGTCTGTTGTGGGAATCACCGCGGCAGGACCGGGAATCCCGGCCCGCTTCAGCGGACGTTCAGGCGGCGCAGCGCATCTCGGACGTCGTGCGGGGCCGTTCCGATCAGGCGGTCGACCATCGCGGGGTCCTTGCGGCGACCCTCGATGACCAGCGTCTTGAGGTGGGAGTCCCGCTCCAGGGCGAAGCGCTTGAACAGGGCTTCGAGTTCGTGGCGGTTGAAGCGGGTCATGGGGTCCTTCAGGCCGGTCTGGGCCGCGGCCCAGTCGATCAGCGCCCCGCCCTGCTCCGAGAACCGGTAGAGCCTCAAAGTCGCTTCGATGCGGGACTGCAGCGTGTTGAAGGGGTCGCGGGTGGCCTCGGGCAGGCGCGACATCAGTTCGTCCGCCGTGCCCTTTTCGAGCTGCGTCAGCCACGTCTCGGGCTGGCCGGCGGCGATCGGGGCCGCCGGGTGGGTGTCCTCATCAACGACCCGCAGTTCCGCGATGTTGGTGGCCAGCGTCTTCAGGCCGGCGCGGTCGAAGCGGATGTTCACCCGCTGGAACGACTGCCCGTCCTGCTCCACGTTCTGGACCCCCGTGACCACCCCGGTGCCCCACTCCGGGCGGCCCGAGTGAACGAGGCGGTCTCCGAACTTGAACGTCGTCTCAGGCATGCTGGTCATGGACTGTGCCGCCGCCCGGGGAGCGGACTCGCCCCGCCCGGGGAATCGATCGGCCCCGGCCCGAGGCCCGCGCGGGCGACGGTCGGAGGCGCCGCGGGATCCCCCACTCGGTGGAAGCCCCGCTTTGGGATCATGCAAACCAGGCACGGGCCAGAGAGGCCCAGAAAGTGCCCTTGAGTATCAGATGCCGCCAACCCCGGTCCCCGCCTTCGATCCGGACCCGAACAGGGCCCAGAGGGCGGTCATTTGAGCCGACGGCTTGAGGATGATACACTCTTCGACCCATTCGCGGGGGAGGCATTCGCCCGAACGCCGAGTTTTCCACCCGAAACGCCTCGAAAAGCCCGGAGCAGCGGGTCAGGCCCGAACAGCGGGTCGGGGTGGTCGCCGCCTCGCTCCGGCCCCTTGGGCCGGGGTCGCCAAAAGCCAGACTCGCCCGAAGCCAGCCTCGCCCAAAGCCAGACTCGCCCGAAGAAGGAACAGGAATGATCGAAGCGCTCAAAAGCGAAGAGATTGTCGCGAAGGTCGGCGGCCGGTTCAAGCTGTGCGCACTCATCCAGCGCCGTTTGGCCCAGTTGATGGACGGCGCCCGCCCGCTGGTTGACCGCCGGGGCCGCACCGACCTCGAGATCGTGATCCAGGAGATCCTGGAAGAGAAGATCACCATCGACCCCGACAATCCGGAGCCGGCGCGTCCCTCGACCCGCCGCTCGAACTACGCCGCGGACTGATCGGTGCCCGCCGGGCGTTCGCGCGTTCTTCCGCAGCACATGGCCACACCGGGTTCAACGGCCCCGAGCAGCACGCCCGCCACCGGGCGCGACGGTGTTTTCGCGTCCAGGCGGATCGTCGTGGGTGTGACGGGCGGGATCGCCGCGTACAAGGTGTGCACGGTCGTCAGCCGCCTCGCGCAAGCAGGGGCCGAGGTGACGGTGCTCATGACGCCGGCGGCGACCAAGTTTGTCGGGCCCATCACCTTCCAGGCCCTCAGCGGTCGCCCGGTCTACACCAGCCCGTGGGAGCACGTCGAATCGAACGATCCGCAGCACGTGTCGCTTGCGCGAACGGCGGACGCGGCGCTGGTGGCCCCCTGCACGATGGACACGCTGGCCCGGATCGTCCACGGCCACGCCGACGACGTGGTCACGCTGGTCCTGAGCGCGATCGATCGGGCGAAGACGCCCGTGCTGCTGGCCCCGTCGATGAACGACGCGATGTGGAACCAGCCGGCGACGCAGCGCAACCTGGCCCAGGCTCGCGGCGACGGGTACCGGGTGATCCAGCCCGCGGAGGGCTGGCAGGCGTGCCGCACGGTGGGCACCGGGCGGATGCCCGAGCCGGAGGACCTGCTGGCGGCGCTGGCGGCGGCGCTGACCGACGCGCGCCCG
>JAFLCM010000102.1 GCA_017303565.1 Planctomycetota bacterium | reverse complement strand
GCCACCAGAGGCGGCGTCCGCGCCGACTCTGGTGCCTGCCGGGCCCCGGAGAATCGGAGGGCACTGTTGTCCCCGAAAGACGGGGCCAACAGTGGCACGATGCGGCGACACGCGCCCGTGCCACCAGAAGCGGCGTCCGCGCCGACTCTGGTGCTTGCCGGGACCCGAAGAGTCAGGGGGCAATGTTGTCCCCGACGACGGGGCCGACAGTGGCACGTGGCGGTGCCACGCCCCCGTGCAGAACAGGGGAACGCGCCCCGTTGCCCCCCCGCCGCTGGCGAGAATGCGGTCGCGCTCAACCGCCCACGCCGCCACGACGGCGGCCCCGCCGGGGTCGAGGCCCACCACCCGCGACCGTCCCCCCTTCCCGCTCAGGACGCGGACGGTGCCGTTCTCGAGGTCGAGGTCCTTGGGCTCGAGGGCCAGGGCCTCGGAGACGCGGACCCCGGTGCGGTACATGAGCGCCAGCAGCGCCCGGTTGCGAATGCCGACGGGCCCCCCTCCGCAGGCGTCCATGAGGCGCCTGACCTCGGCGTCGGTGAGCACCTCGGGGGGAAGTCGGCGCTTGGGCCTGGGGCGGCGGGCTGGTTCAGCGGGGGTTCGGTTGGTGGCCACGCCGCTGGCTTACCTCGGGCGGCGGGAACAGGGAAGCGCGGGGAGCGGGATTTCGTTGGGAGCGCTCCGGTGCCGTTGAGGCTGCCCCGGCGCCTCGGCGGGGTACGTCCGAGGCGACGTGGCCCGGCACGCGGCTTCAAGCTCCGGACTAGGCGATACGCTAAGATACCCCCAGGCACATCTCAACGATACACACATGGATAACCATTTTCGCACGGATGATGAACGGGCACTCGCGCACTTCAAGACTCGCAAGGAGCATCCACCAGAGGTTCTGTATCACTATACTTCGCTCAAGTCAGCAATATCTATCATCAAAACATGCTCAATTCGAATGGGTTCTCCAAAGAACTCAAACGATCCTTTTGAGTGCTTTGATCCCTTCTGGCAACTTAAAACGCCAGGTTTTCTTAACCAGCTGCGGGAGATTTACCGCCAGAATCTGACCGGACCTATTGAGTGGCACGCCACGCCAAAAGAAATGCGTCAAGCGATCGCGGACGAGCGAAAGAGACTCGCCCATATTCCGCATGCTCGCAAAGAAGCCGAACTTCAGACGATCATCGACCGACTCATCCAGGACCTGGTCGAAGAGGATGGCGGAGCAGCGGCAAGATATCTGCTGTTTCGCCTGAGATCGTTTTCACTTTCTGAAAGCTCACTTTCAAGCGTCATGTGGTCTCATTATGGAGATGCACATCGAGGTGTAGCAATCGGGTTCTGCACCAACGTATTAGAAGCAAAATGGCGTCGGCCTATCGAACGGGTCCGATACACGCCTACACCTCCGATACTTATTAACAATCCAGAATCATGGCTAGATAGATTGAGTTGGTCCGGGACTCCAGCCGCTCGCCCCACGCCGGACACGGTTGCGTGGACATGCTCGAAGCACATCGAATGGGCTTACGAAAAGGAGTGGCGCTTTGCTTGGCTCGCTCCTCGAGGCGAGGCGAAGGACCATGGGTTTTTTAAGTTTCCTCCGGACGCAGTGAACGTCTTGATTACTGGACTTCGCTGCCCGGATCATGGCGTTTCAGATTTGGCGAATGCCTGTTCTGGAATGTCGCCTTCTCCGACATTGATACGAACACGACCTTCGAAAACCACATTTAATATATTACTTGATCATGTTATACCACAGATCAAGGAACAGCCTTGACCCTGCTTCTAATCGCAGCACTCATTATTATGCGCGTTTGGCGCTATACCCTTTGAATCTAGCGGTGGATTGCTCATGCGCCAACGAGAGCCCCTTGCGCCTAGCGACGAAAGAGATTATCTGATGGCTATTGGTACAGCTATGTGCTGACTGCAATCTCGCGGCTGAACCCCACGCGTAGACGAACGAGGCCAGGGACGTTGGTGCGCTGCGGAGCGGTTCGGCGGTGGTGCTGCGTCGGATTGGCTTGAAGTGCGGGGCGCACTGACCCGCGGACGGGTCGGTGGCGCGGCGACGGCGGTCCGCCCGGGTTCTCACATGAACGCGGATGCGCCCGCTCGCTCACGCTCGGGGTTCGTAGGGAGATGCGCCCGCTTGCCCCCCCACTGCCTGCTGCCCCCCACTGGCCACTCACCACTGGCTTCTCTCCCCCGGCCCTATGGCAGCCCCTGCATGTTCTTCGAGATGTTCTTCAGGTCGGGGCCTTTGCCGGCGACCTTGTCGTAGCCGTTGCCGGACTTCACGTACTTGGTGAAGCCGAGGCGGTCGAGGTTGGAGTCCGACATTTTGCGTTTGTCGGCGGCGGTGGAGTGGTCGCCGCCGATCATGGGCGCCTGCGGCACGCGCTGGACGGGCGCGCCGGTCTGGGGGTGACGGGTCAGCGGCGGATCGGTCATGCGCTGCACGATCTCGAAGCACTCGCCTTCGCCGTCGGGCTGGATGACCTGGTAGACGTAGGTCGGCATGGCGGGGATGGTATGTCCTTGAAGGGGCGGGACCGAGCGCCGCTGGGGGACGGAGCGGTCGACACCGGGAGGTTCGGCGGTACCATCACCCGCTCGCACAAACCCCCAGCATTCCGGAGGATCGCATCATGGCGCAGCGTCCGAAGAACGTGGTCTGCCTGTGGTACAACGCCGACGCCGAGGAGGCGGCGAACTTTTACGTCGCCACGTTCCCCAACTCGCGCGTGACGGCGGTGCACCGGGCCCCGGGCGATTACACCTCCGGCAAGCGCGGCGACGTGCTCGTCGTCGATTTCGAGGTGCTGGGCATCCCGTGCATCGGGCTCAACGCCGGGCCGGCGATGGCCCACAGCGAGGCCTTCTCGTTCCAGGTGATGACGGAAGATCAGGCCGAGACCGACCGCTACTGGAACGCGATCGTCGGCAACGGCGGGCAGGAGAGCGCCTGCGGCTGGTGCAAGGACAAATGGGGCGTCTCGTGGCAGATCACGCCGCGGGTGCTCATGGACGCCATCACCGGCACGGACCCGGGGGCGGCGAAGCGGGCGTTCGAGGCGATCATGACGATGTCGAAGATCGATGTCGCGACGATTGAGCGGGCGGTGAGGGGGTAGGGGAGGACGATGCACAGGCAGCAGCGTGTACGATCAAAGCAGCCAAGCCGACAACCGCACTGACCTTGATCACTGCCTTCAAGTTGTTCGCTTGCGGGCTCCAATGGTGCCCGGTCTTGCACCAATAGGCTAGGTGCTCGCAGTTGTTGTTGAACAGGTCGTATCGCCTCTCTCGAAGTCGCTTCCACGCGAGTTCGACGGTCATCTCTGGATCGAGAGCAGTCCCCGGCGCATACCGCCGCACATAGCACGGTCCACGCGAGAGGAAGTTGTCGAGACGCACACGGCGCACAGCCATCTGGCCAGTGCCCTTGCCACCGTACTCGATGGCAGTGCCGTCTCCAAGATCAATGGCGTGATGGGTGCCCCAAGAATACTGAACGTAGAGATGGTCGCCTTTGGCCATGAAGGCAGTTCCTTTCTTGATGGGGTTGTCGGTGGCGAAGGCCTTGGCACGTCCGGATCAAAGGCCGTCAGCGACGAACTTCGCGCCGGGACAGTAGGTCAGAATCGGGTTGTCGCGGCTTTCGCCATTGGCAAGCGTCTTGGCGATGGCGGTTCCGATTTCCGCGCGGAGCGTGTCAAGCTGCATCACGGCAGTCTCGACAGACGTGGTGTCGATGACGATGGCCCGGAAGTTCCCAACATCGAAGGGCGGTCGGTCCTGGGTTCGCGTCAAGTGGACAGTGGGTTTCCCGGTGACATGGCGAAGAGCGAGCTCATAGAAGACATTCGGGTTGTGGAAGGAGAGGTCCGCTACGACAAGCTTGGATTTCAAGATGTACTCGATGACCTGCTTCGAGATCATCCCCGGGTCACCGATCTTGTCAGAACGAACAGCCTTCAGACCGGAGCCAGAAAGGGCTCGGTCGACGTACTGGCTGAAGATCATGTCCGCGTGCCTACGTTGCTCCGAGCCATCCTCTTTGATAGTGCTGATCACAAAGCACAGCTTGTCAAAGTCCACCCCGGCCGCGTCCGCATTGGCTGGCGCACCGTCAACGCTGTGCGAAGGGGCAGGAGTACTCGCGGTCGCGCGAGTGATCGGCTTCTGGCCGAGCCACTCTTCCAACGTCATCAGGTACTGAGCACCGTCCCGCTCCACAAGCATGCCAAGATGCTTAACGTTGCTGGTGAACACGTCGGCGCACGCTTTGCGGTCGCCTGCGTCGAGCGACGCGAGATCGTCATGCAGCATCTCCGGCGCGGGCATGTTGTTGCCCTTTCGCTTCTCGAACACGGCGTTAAACTCCGCCACGTCCGCGATCGCCAACGCGAACAACGCTTTTCTCTGTTCGATAGGGTTGGCCTTGGGACTGACCGCCAGCAAGCCGTTTGGGGTCAACTTCAGCGTGGGAGCGGCATAGCTGCCTTCGGTAGCTCCATACTTGTTGGAGTTGGTGATCAAATTGCGCGTGGACTGAGCGTTAGCCTCATATCCCATCTTCTTCAACAAGGTCTCGCGCAAGACCGGCTGTCCAGCATTATGCTTCATGATGCCTTCGGCCAAAGGCAGAACATCCGCGAATGCGACTACCGGGTATGGCTTGCGACCTCGTTTCCGGGCACCATTGGCTCTCTGGCCACCGGCACGACTCCCCCTTTTCCTCCGCTTCTTGGCTGCCTTCGGGGGTGCGGGGGCCACAGAGTCCATTGTCGCTGCGGCTCTCCGAACCTTGCTGACCGGCGAGCGCGAAGGCACCGAAGCGGTTGCCTCCGAGCTCGCCCTACCGCCATCGCGTGTTCGTGGACGGGGCTTGCTCTCGACAGTACTCGTCGCCTTTTGTTCAGTCTGCTCGTTCAACATTTGTCGAATCCTCGAGGACAATCCGTTGACTCAAGACCCGGCACCAAAGCCCGCACGAGAAGGCCGACACCATTGCCCGTCGCGGCCTCGTCCTGTGAAGCCGCTTTCGCCGGCAACCTCGCCGGTGAGCGTGGCGATTCAGTGCAACCCCGGTGCCAAACGCCCGAGAACGCGTCGAAGCCAAAACTGCCCGCATCGGGGCGATTTGAAGGGATCGACGTAAGATGAGCTGATCCGAGGACTGCCGCGCGGTGAGTACACGCTTACATCACTGCCATTTCGGCAGAGCGCACGAGACAACAAGCTCGAAGTGCCCCCGGGGAGGGGGAAGATAGCGATCTGTCTCAGATTGTCAACCGCTCGGGAATCTACAACGCGACTTCACGCGTTCGTTTGCGCGCGAGGAACTACTTCCCCTTCGCAAACCCCTCCCCCACCTTCGCCCAGTTCACCACGTTCCACCACGCCGTGACGTAGTCGGGGCGGCGGTTCTGGTAGTTGAGGTAGTAGGCGTGCTCCCAGACGTCGAGGCCGAGGATCGGGGTGCCGCCGCAGCCGGCGGCGTCGCCGATGGCGTCCTTCATGAGCGGGTTGTCCTGGTTGGCGGTGTGGCAGATCTCGAGTTTGCCGCCCTTGTGGACGCAGAGCCAGACCCAGCCGGAGCCGAAGCGTGCGACGGCGGCGGCGGCCCACTTTTCCTTGAAGCCGCCGGGGGCGTCGAAGGAGCCGAAGGAGGCGTTGATGGCGGCGGCGAGGTCGCCGGTGGGAGCGCCGCCCCCGCGCTGACCTGCCCCCCCGCTTGCCGGGGCCATGGTGTTCCAGAAGAGGGTGTGGTTGAAGTGGCCGCCGGCGTTGTTGCGGACGGGGCCGTGCTTGTCGGCGGGGAGTTCCTTGAAGCGGCGGCAGACCTCTTCGACGCTCGCGCTGGCGAGGGGGGTGCCTTCGAGGGCCTTGTTGGCGTTGGTGACGTAGGCCTGATGGTGCTTGGTGCGGTGGATGTCCATCGTCTTGGCGTCGATGGTCGGCTCCAGGGCGTTGTCGGCGTAGGGCAGGGCGGGCAGTTCGAAGGGCATGGTCGGCTCCCGTGGTGTGTTCGGATTTTGGAAGGACTCTTGGTGGGCGGGGCCGGTTCATGACGGAACCGAGAGGCCCGCGCGTCCGGAAATTATGGGTGGGTGAAGCCTAGAAAGGGGATGGTCCGGGGTCAATCCGAACGCCGATCTGGGTATTTGCCGCCATTTTCGCGGACCGGGCATGGTCCCCATTGCATCAGAAAGTGGTTCAGTTTAGAATTGTTCAACCGAGTGCGAAGAGGCCGGTAGACGAGGCGGGGCGAAGGCTCCGGCGACCGGCCGATGACGCGATTCGGCGTCCGGCGGGTTTGGCCGTCGGACACGTGAGCCCCGCCCACCCGGGGCCGACAAATCTGAGAGAGATGTCCGGTTTCGAGCGAACATTTCGCTGACCGGGAGCGTATGAAGTGGAGCGTCAAACGGTCGTTTGACGCGGGAGGAGACGAAAGACGGTTGCAGGATTCGAAAGTTTCAGTAGAATTTGAAACTTTACACGCGGTTCGCCGAATCACAAGGAGCGTGATTCGGACCACAGTCCGGAAGGAGGACTCATGATGACCAACGCCCGATATGCCGCGAACTCGCCGCTCGCCCGCGCCAAGCGCCGGGTCGGTGTCTCGCTGACGTCGGACGCCGGTCGTGTGTCCACTCCGGTGACCGAGGCCGGAGCGGCCCCGGGTCGCGCGGCCAAGCTGCTGGCGCTGAACCCCGAGGACGAGCGGATCCTGAACCAGCTGATGGCGGAGGAGATGGACTTCATCGACAGCAAGGCCTTCTACGAGAAGGACGCTGCCAAGAAGATCTACGACGACGCCCCGGCGGTGCGGAAGCCCGACGCGTCGTGGTACCACCCGGTGATGGATGACCTGAACCCGAACCGTCACCGTCTCCCCAAGTCGACCGAGCAGGTGATCCTGACCGGCGCCGAGGAGCGGGTGCTGTTCCTGCAGTTCAACTACGCCCGGTACCAGATCTGGACCATCCAGGAAGAGTTCAAGAAGACGGCGGACAAGCGTCCGACGCCCGAGCAGGCGCAGGAAATGCTGCGGTGGTACCGCAAGGCCGACGAGATGCGCGAGCAGATCGCCGAGACCAACCTGGCCCTGGTTCTGGCCATGGCGAAGCGGACGCGCATGAGCGAGGTGGACTTCGCCGACCTCGTGAGCGAGGGCAACATGGCCCTGCTCCGCGCGGTCGACAAGTTCGACTGCGAGCGCGGGTTCAAGTTCTCGACGTACGCCTGCCGCGCGATCCTGAAGGCCTTCAGCCGCCAGGGCATGAAGCTGAGCAAGTACCGCCAGCGCTTCCCCACCGACTTCGACCCGAAGCTGGAGAAGAGCAACCACCTCGACACCAAGCGCGCGGACTTCGTGTCCGACGCGGCGTCGGAGGTGAAGCGGATCGTGCTCGAGAATCAGGCGGCCCTGACGGACATCGAGCGGACGGTGATCAACCACCGCTTCCGGCTCGACGGCGCGACCGAGGAGAAGCCCATGACCCTTGAACAGGTCGGGCAGATCATCGGCGTGACGAAGGAGCGCGTGCGGCAGATCCAGAACAAGGCCCTCGAGAAGATCCGCCTGGAGCTCGAGACCTCGTTCCTGGAGGGGCCGTCGGAGGAAAAACTCGCGGAACGCGACCGCCTGGACGCGGAGAGCGAGGCCGAGTACGCGGGCCTCAAGATGCCCGACTACTCGCTCAACTGAGCCCGGTTCGTCGTCTTGATTCGAGAGAATCCCACAGCCCCGGCCCGAATGGGTCGGGGTTTTTTCATGGCGGGGTCGTCCCTCGGGGTCAAGGTCCGCTTCAGTGACGCCCGAAAACCGCCGATGAAGGCGCTCCCACGGAAGGGAGTTCTCGCGCTATGGCCCTGATCCTGCTGGTTGACGATTCGCACCTGGGACGCACGCTCGCGCGGCTGACGCTGACGCGCGCGGGGCACCGCGTGATCGAGGCCCGGGACGGGCGCGAGGGGCTCGACCTGGGCGCCGCGCACGGGCCGGACCTGATCGTGGCGGCGGCGTCGATGCCGGCGCTCGACGGCGTGAGCATGGTCTCGATTCTGAGGCAGCGCGGGCTGAACGCCCCGGTG
>JAFLCM010000101.1 GCA_017303565.1 Planctomycetota bacterium | reverse complement strand
ACCTTCGTCCAGGGCGCCGGCGCCTACGCCGGCAGCCCCGGCCCCGGCGGCGCCTCGGGCGGCGGGTACACCTTCGGCTGGGCCTTTCGCCCCGAGGTCAACGTCACCGTCACCGCCCTCGGATTCCCCGACAACTTCGGCGCCGGCTTCTTCCTCAACCACACCATCTTCCTCTGGGACGCCAATGCCAACACGCTCCGAACCGCACTCGCGCCCGCGGGCCCAACCCCCGGCGGCACGCTCGGCGCCAACAACTTTCGCTACTACAGCATCGCCCCGATCACCCTCACCGCGGGCCAGACCTACGTCGTCGGCGCAGGCTACCCCGCCGTCCTCGACATCGCCAGCCCCAGCGACCTCTACTACTCCTGCTACGCCGCCGCCAGCATCACTTTCGACCCCCGCATCACCTGGCTCGACGGCGGCGTGAGCGGCTCGCTAAACAACTTCCCCAGCCAGTGGCGCGGCACGGGCAGCGCAGGCCAGAACTCGCTCGGCACCTGCAACTTCCTCATGGCCCCCCCGCCGCCGCCCTGCACCGCCGACTTCAACAACGACCGCCAGGTCAACACCGCCGACCTCGCGATCTTCCTCGGCCAGTTCGGCTCACCCGCCAGCCCCGCCGGCAGCGGCGCCGACCTCGTCCCCGACGGCATCGTCAACACCGCCGACCTCGCGGCGTTCCTGGGCCGGTTCGGCTTGCCGTGTCCGTGAGGATCACTCGCAATGGTGGACCGCCGCGGTGAGAAAGGGTCGGTCATCGGGTGGCATGGTCAAGCGACGCTTGGCCATGCTGTCGAATGGGCAGCGGTTTGCGGCGCAGCCTCAGAGCATGGCCAAGAGGACTTGACCATGCCACCCGCCGCTTACCCCACTAGACGCCTGGCGCTGGGCATCTCCTGCGCCGTGACAGGCCGTACCTGGGAGGCGATCACCGACGCAACGGCGATGGTCTCTCCGGTCAGCGTGCAGAACTCCACCTCGTACCCAGCGCCGCCGGGGTGGACGTGGACGACGCAACCGATGTCTCCAGCCCGAAGGCCGAGCGCCGGTAGATCAACCGCCAACACGACGCGTTCATGTTCTGGGACTGGTTGGATCACGGGGGCCTCGTGCAATGATAGGAGACTCGGGCGAAGCATCGGACACATCGTCACGATGCGGGGTAGGCGGTGATCAACCGCGGGCCAACGACGTCGGGCTCGACGATCCATACTGAGCGAACCAGCGCGCCGCGTCCATCCGGGCAGCCCATTCGACCGACGACTTCGTACATGCTGCCATGAACGCGCGGGAGGGGGCCGATCGCGGCGTGGTCCACCGCGTGGCGGCGCAGGGCTTCGGCAAGCTCTTCGGGACGCGTCGGCGAAAAGCCTCGCGCGATGAAAAACCGTGCCTTGGAACCGCCGTAGGGATGAGACGGGTTGAGCAGGTAGCCGGTGATCTTCTCCGGGTTGATCCTCGCGATCTCCGCTTGCGGCATCCGCCCGACGTTCCCCGCCTCCCCCCTCACCACTCCGGCCCCCCAGAATACCGCCCGTACACGTCCGCCATCGCCTGCACCATCTCGCCCATCGTGCAGTTGGCCAGCGCCGCGTTCACCAGCGCCGGCATCACGTTGTGCCGGTCCAGGCCCATCTTCTCCGCCTCCGGGTCGCCCTTCTGGCAGGCGGCGCGGACGCGTTCCAGCGCGGCGTTCACCTTTGCGGTGTCTCGGCGCTGCTTGAACGCCGCCAGGCGTTCGCACTGGTCCACCTCCACCTGGTGCGGGATCTCGAGGATCTCGATGGCGCGCTTCTCATCGGGGTCGATGTACTCGTTCACGCCGACGATGATGCGGTCCTTCGCCTCGCACTCCTCGCTGAAGCGGTAACTGGCCTCGGCGATCGCGCGCCGGAAGTAGCCCTTGTGGATGCCCTGCACCACGCCGCCGGAGCGGCTCCACGGGAGGTAGGCCCCGTGGGAGACACCGGGGACCGGGGACCGGGCACCGGTCGCGGACCCGGCATCCGACCTGATGCCTGATGCCTGGTCTCTGGTCCCTCTCGACACCCCCATCCCATCAATCTCCTCGATCAGTTCCAGCGCCCCCGCCTCCATGCGGTCGGTCAGGTTCTCGATGAACCACGCGCCGCCCAGGGGGTCGGTCACGCGCGTCACGCCCGTCTCGTGGGCCAGGATCTGCTGGGTGCGCAGCGCCACCGTCACCGCCTGCTCCGTCGGCAGGCCGAGCGTCTCGTCCATGCTGTCGGTGTGCAGCGACTGGCAGCCGCCGAGCACCGCCGCCATCGCCTGGTAGGCGACGCGCACGATGTTGTTCATGGGCTGCTGCTCGGTCAGGCTGCAGCCGGCGGTCTGCACGTGGGTCTTCATGAACCACGAGCGCTCGTTCTTGGCGCCGTAGCGGTACCGCATGGCGCGGGCCCAGATGCGCCGGGCGGCGCGCAGCTTGCACACCTCCTCGAAGAACTCGTTGTGGCTGTTGAAGAAGAAACTCAGCCGCGGCGCGAACTCGTCGATGTCCATGCCCCGCAGCAGGCACGCCTCGACGTACTCCATCCCGTCGCGGAGCGTGAAGGCCAGTTCCTGCACCGCCGTCGAGCCCGCCTCGCGGATGTGGTAGCCCGAGATGCTCACCGAGTTCCACCTGGGCACGAACTTGCTCTGGAACTCGATGGTGTCCACCACGAGCTTCACCGACGCCTCGGGCGGGTAGATGAACTCGTTCTGGCTGTGGAACTCCTTGAGGATGTCGTTCTGCAGCGTGCCGCCGAGCGTGGTCCAACTGATGCCGCGCTGCTGCGCCATCGCCAGGTACATCGCCCAGATCACGCACGCCGGCCCGTTGATCGTCTGGCTGACGGTCACCTTGTCCACCGGGATGTCGGCGTACAGGCGGTGCATGTCCTCCACGGTGTCGATCGCCACGCCGCAGCGCCCCACCTCGCCGGTGGCGAGCGGGTCGTCCGAGTCGCGGCCCATCAGCGTCGGCAGGTCGAACGCGGTCGAGAGCCCGGTGTTGGCCTTCTGGTCAACGCGCCCGAAGTTCGCCTGCTCCAGCAGGTACTTGAAGCGCCGGTTGGTGTCGTCCGCCGAACCGAAGCCCGCGAACTGGCGCATCGTCCACAAGCGGGTGCGGTAGCCCTGCGGGAACAGGCCGCGCGTGTACGGGAACTGCCCCGGCACGCCGCCTTTGCCCAGGTGCGTGTCGATCGCCTCCGCCGAGCGCAAGGACTCCACCGCCGGCTGGCCCGGCGCGTAGACCGCGTCCAGCACCATGCCCGAGATGGTCACGGCGTGGGGGTCCACGCCCCCGGCGGGGCCGGAGACCGAGGTGCGGGCGGGGGTGGTCGTTGGGAAGGAAGTCGTGGACATGACAAGACCTTGCGTCGCCGCCACCGGGTCTTCGGTGAGCGGTCGGCGTGAACTCGGATCAGATGACCGGGCAAGCATAGCGGTGGCGTCCGCCCCGCCGACAGGCGGGAACACCCGAACGCCCCGAGAAAACGCCGGAAAAACGCTTCACCGACCCCGCCCGCGAACCCGTCACTGCCCCGAACGCCGCTCCCACTCCATCGGCCCCATCGGGGCCTCGGCCAGCGGGTCGAACTGGGCGGCATCGCCCATCTTCGCCCGCGCCATGATCTCCTCCGCCGCCAGCCGGTGCTTGCGGGCGTTGTCGACGTCGCCGCGGGAGCGGTGGATCGACGCGAGGAAGCGGTGGGCGTCGAGGTACCCCGGCTGCATCGACACCGCGATGTTCAGGAACTGCACCGCCTGGTCGAACTGCTTCATCCACGTCAGGGCCTGCCCCAGCAGGAAGTGCCCCTCGGGGAAGAAGTGCTGCACCTGCACCGCCTGAAAGGCGTGCTCCGCCGCGGCGTCGAACCGACCGCGGATGAGCGCCACCGTGGCCAATCCGGCGTGCGCCTTGGGGTTGTGCGGGTCGGCGTGGGCCGCGCGGGCGTACGCCGACTCGGCCTTGTCGGGCTGGCGCATCAGGGCGTAGGCCCGCCCGATCAGGCAGTCCCGCTCCGGGGCCACGCTGGCGTGCGACTGGGCCGCCTCCAGGTGCGCCAGCGCCTGCTCGGGCTTGCCCTCGGCGATCAGGGCCGCCCCCAGGAACACCTTGGCGTCCGGCAGGTCGGGGTGGTGACGCAGCAGCGCCTCCAGCACGGCCCGACCGTCCGCGAACCGGGCCAACTGGTACAGGCACTGCGCGAGGTTGATGGCGTACCGAGGCTCGCCGGGGTGAGAAGCGTTCAGGCCCTGGAGGATCTCCGCCGCCGGCACGATCCGCCCGGCGGACATCTGCACGATGGCGAGGTTGAACTTCGATTCCCGCTCCACCAGCGCGTACTGCTCTTCCACCGTGCCCGGCAGCGACGCGAGATAGCCGAGGTCGACGAGCTGTTTCAGCGCCTGCGTGGCCTCCAGGGGGTCCACCCGCGCGCCCGGCGGGTGCATGCCCGACTCGCCCGGCAGGTCGTCCCACGAGAACACCCGATCGGGCGTGACCGGCTCCGACAGGGCCTCGATCAGCGGGCGACCGTCCATGTCGGCCCCGATCGGCAGGCCCAGGAGCGTCAGGATGGTCGGTGCGATGTCCAGAAGCGTCGGGCCGTGGAGTGTCGCGGCCCGCGCGATCCCCGGCCCGGCCATGACCAGAATCCCGAGTTCCCGGTGCCAGGTGGCGTCCATCGCCGCGTGCTCGTCGTTCACCGAAGGGCTGACCGCCGGGCGCAGGTGGTCGCTGTGGAACCCGTGGTCCGAGAGCACGATCACGGTCGTCTCAGGCCCTGACAGTTCCAAGAGGCGGGCCAGCATCATGTCCTGCACCTGGTAGATGCCCTCCATGACGTGGCGGTAGACCTCGTGGTCGGCGTCGCTCACGTGGGGCATCTTCGGGGCCCGGTACTGCATGAAGTGGTGCCCGAACACGTCGACCGCTTCGTTGAAGACGAAGGTCACTTCGGCGGGCAGGACGCCCTCGTACTTCGTCTCGGGGTCGAGCAGCCATGTGGCGATGTTCTGGACGCTCGCCGCCTGGGCGAGGAGTTTCTGCATCAGGGCCGGGCGTGGGTCGCTGTCGGGCAGGCTTTCGATGGCGGCCCCGAACGCCCCCAGTTCCGCCCGGGCCACCTCCGCCGGGTGGAGCCGCAGGTCGCTGATCGCCTCCCGCAGGGCGTCGGGGTGCACCGTCTGCGGCGGCAGCGGCCAGTCCGCGTCCGACCCCGGAGACTGCCGCGGCACCCCCTCGAACAGCAGGTTGGACACCACCGTCCCGAGGACCGGCTCCGCCGGGTGGGTGGCGTACCAGCCGACGACGTTCGTGCGGATGCCCGACTGGCTAAGGATGTTCCACAGCGCCTTGCACTTGCGGGACGTGCTGGTGGAGAGACGCAGCCCGGTCCCGGCCGGGTCCGGCTCCACGAAGTTCAGGATGCCGTGCTTGTCCGCCCGCTTGCCGGTGGCGATCGAGGTCCAGAGCAGCGGCGAAAGGCGGGGCTCGAGCGTCCGCAGGTCGGCCCGCACGCCCGAGTCGATCAGCGCTTTCAGCGTGGGCAGCCGCCCCATCACCATGAGTGGGTCGATGATCTTCCAGTCCGCGGCGTCCCAGCCGACGACGAGCAGTTTGCGTGCGAGGCGCTGGGTCATGGGGTGGATGCTATCGGTCGGGATGGGAGGTGTCCCGCGCGAATCAGGGGCGGGCGTGAGCCGCGAGGTGCCGGGCAAAAAAGAACACGGGCGGCTCCGAAGAGCCGCCCGTGTCGGGAATCAAGGAGTGCTGCGAAGCGGCAAGGATTACTTGCGGCGACGGCCGAGGAGGCCGGCAGCGCCGACGGCCAGGAGGCTGGCAGCGCCGGGGGTGGGGACGGTGATGTTGGTGTTCGCCACGTTCTCGTAGGCGTAGGCGATGATCGACCGGGTGGTGATCGTGGCGCCGATGCGGATCTGCATGTAGCCGAAGTGGGTGGCGTTGCCGTTGGTCTCGTTCTGGAAGCGGAAGCCGACGTAGTTGTTGTCGGAGTTCAGGTTCCAGTTGAGAGCGGTGGGAGACAGCGAGCCCCAGGGGCCGCCGCCGACAACCGCGCCGACGGGCAGGTTGTAGTTACCGGCGATGTTCGTGTACACGCCGCCAGCGGGGGCGGCGGGGTTGAACAGGCCGAGGCTGGTGGAGCCCCAGGGGTTGACGTCCCAACCGGGAGCCGAAGCCGGGGTGGTGCTGCTGACGCCGGTGACGACGTTCAGGTACACGCCGGCGGTGGTGGCGGGGATGGTGATGTTGACCGGGCCGCTGCTGACGACGGCAGCCTGCGACTCGGAGGCGACGGCCATGCCGGCGCCGGCAGCGGCGATCGCCGCGAGGTGAAGTTCGAGCTTCTTGCTGAGGATCATTTCTTCCAACTCCTGTTCTTCTGCCAGACGGGTGCGCTCACAAAGCAACCCGAATGACCAAAGAATGACGTGTCGATCCGACGCGAGACGCTCAGAGTACTTGTGGTACCCTCCCTCGAGCATCCCAACGGAGGGAAAGTACCCCGATCCGGCGAGGATGCAAGCGTTCGATCACGGGTTGGAAGAAAATTCTGGCGCTTTTTGGCCTGTCCCGCCCTGAAACCGCCGAAATCCGCGCCAAACAAGCGTTTGATTCCGGCCGAGTACCTCAGCGACTCAGTGGCGCAGCCCGAGCCAGCGCCCCACCGCCGCCACCTTCTCGCCCAGCGTGTACGCCGGCGGGTCGGCCGCGTTGTGGTGCAGGACCAACACCGTGACATCGTCATCGAGCGGCCTCCCGCCGGTGAACTCGGCGATCCGGGCCAGCAGCGCCTCGATGAGCCGATCGGGATGTCGTGTGTCGAGCGACCCGAGCATCTCAAGCAGCCCGGCCTCGCGGAGCATCTCGCCTGAGGGCGATTTCGCCTCGACGAGCGCGTCGGTGTAGATCACCACCACGTCGTCCCTCTTCAAGGGGTAGGCCGACTGGGTGTAGGGGGTCGGGTGGATAATGCCCAACGGAAGGTTGCCGGGAGCCTCGCTCGCGTTCACACCCGGGCGATCCTCCAGCACAGACCAGACGTTCGCCTCAGCCCGATAATGCATGGGTCGAGGGTGCCCGGCGTTGCAGAGGATGAGTTGGTCGTCCGGCGCCCAGTAGGTCGCGAGGAGCGCGGTGGCGAACCTCCCGGAGGTGTTCTCCTGCGAGAACAGGCGATTCAGAGAACGGGCGAAGCGGGTCTGGTCAAGGGTGTTGATGTTGCGGCGCATCATGCCGCGGAGCCCGGAGGCCAGTTCCGCCACCTCGGCCCCGTGCCCGGCGACGTCCGCGACCACGAACCGGGCGATGTTCCCGGCGGAACACAGGGAGACATAGTGGATGTCGCCCCCCGCGTGCTGGGACTCGAACGGGCGGCTGTAGATGTACGCGTCGATGCCGGGCGTGCTGACCGCGGTCGAGGTCGGCTCGTTCCCGCCCCAGATCTCGACACACGCCATCGCGTGGGCGGGCGCTTCGGTGGCGGCTGTCGGATCGGAAGCTGTCGGGAGTGACGTCGCGGGCATGAGTCGTGCCTTTCAGGCGGTCGTGACGAGAGCCGACAGACCAAACACGATGCAAACATCGGGAGGAGCACTCGTCGGGCGGGTTTGGATGCCCCCGTTCGGTCATCCGGTCCGACCCCCGCCATGGTTTTTGGTTATCGGGGGGCGGGTTTGGGCCCGTGTGCGGTTGGTCCGAGACCGGGGCGACGAACCACCGAGTCGCGGGGGCGGTGGCGTGGAGCAAGGCCTCGGACGTGCCGACCCAAAGCGTGATTCTCGGTTCGCCGGTCCCTTCACCCGGAGGGTTCCGCGCGCCGCCGAGGCACGGGAGCCCGTCATGCACGACCACCAGCCCCAGCCGGGGACCGATCCTGACCCCGCCGCGCAGCCGAACGCCCCCGTCGCGGACGGGCACGCCTCGTCGGGTCACGCCTCCTCCGGCCATGGGTCGGTGGGGTGGAGCGCGATGGCGGCGGGCGGGCTGCCCACCGGCGATGCGCTGATCTCGCTGGTCGAGGGTGTGCAGCGCCACGTCCAGATGGTCACGGGGATGAAGGCCGAGGTGGAGGCCCGCAGC
>JAFLCM010000100.1 GCA_017303565.1 Planctomycetota bacterium | reverse complement strand
GCCTTCGCCGCGGCGGCCGGATCAGCCCCGGCGGCCTTGGCCGCGGCCAGGGCCTGCATCGCCGCCTGCTCGACGGCCACCGCGTCCGCCTGTGCGAGCCACGGGCCGACGACGATGTAAAGCAGCGCCGAACTGATCACCAGCGAGAGGCTGATGCGCATCCCCACGATCATGCCCGCCGCGATCAAGAGCGCCGAAGGCTCGAACGCGAAGCCGGTCGAATGCCGCCCGCCCGGGTAGAGCTTGTCGATGAAGTGCATCTCGATCTCGGCCGGGATGCGGATGCGGTCCTTGAAGAACCCGAAGAACGACTTCAGCCACGGGATCGCCTCGATGATGTCGTCCGCCGCCCGCAGGAAGCCGATGAGCAGACCCGCACCCAGCGATACCACCAGCGCGTACGCCTTCCGCACCGCTTCCTTGCTCTCGCTGTACAGGCTGCGCAGCGTTTCGGCCGCCGCGGTCCCCGACGGGAACGGGAGCTGCTCGTGGTTGATCATCTGGCGCTTCATCGGGATCGCCAGGAACACGCCCATCAGGCCGGTGCAGAGCGTGAAGATGACGACCACCCACCAAGGGGTCACGTCGATGGTCGCGATGTCCGCCGCGGTCTTGCCCTCGGGGATCTCCTCGAGCAGCACCAGCGCTCCGAACATCGTGGCGATGGTCGAGCCGGTCGAATAGCCTGCCGCCGACGCCGTCGACGCCATGCAGGCGTTTTCGAGCACCGACATCTGGCTCAAGTGCCCGCCGGACGTGAACCGCACGAAGTTCCAGATCACGAAAGACAGCACGCACGCGGTGATGGCGATGCCGAACGACCAGCCGATGCTGAGCGTCGTGTACAGGTTCGCCGCCGACATGGCCATCCCGAGGAAGCCGCCCATCAGGACCGCGCGCCAGGTCAACTGCGGCATCCGGTCCCCCTGGTACACGTGCTTGTACCAGTGGAGGTCCTTCTGCTCCGCCGTCGCGTTCTCCGGCAACACCGGCACCCCCGGCCCGAAGGGAGAAACTGCGCCGGATTCGTTCGAAGCGGGGGAGCCGGACGGAGCGCTCATCAGGACCAGCCTTTCGCGTACACAGCCAAACGGTGACCACGCGGCGACTCCCGCGTGTCCCGTCGCCGACGGTAAAGGAACCGTGAACGTCCTTCAACACCTCGATGTCCGCGTCTGGGTCCTTGTCGTGGTCCGTTGATCCTCGCTTTTTGCAGCAAGTGAAACGGTTTACTAGCCGACCGCCCCACGCTACCATCCCCTCCTCGTTCGATCTCCCCCATGTTCGGCCCAACCCCGGTCACGACCCGTCCTTTCCGCGCCGTCGCGACCGCCGCGGCCGTCCTCGGCATCGCCCTGACCACCCTCGAAACCGTTGCCGCGCAGCCCGCGCCCGCGCTCGACCCCGCCACCGTCCCCGCCAACCGGACCTCCACCATGGGCCAGAAGTTCAACCCCGTCGCCGATCCTCACTCAGTCGTTACCGTCGGCAACACCCGCCTGACGTTCATCAGCAAGCGAATCCTCCGCGTGGAGTGGTCTCCCGATGGCGTGTTCGAGGACCGTGCGTCGTTCGCGTTCGTGAATCGGCGCCTTGCGCCCGCAAATCTCGACGGTATGTCGATGGGGGGCACAACCGGCTGTACCGACGGCACTTTCTGGGTCTTCTATCCCGATGGTGGGAACAAAGAACTCGCCGTCGAGAAGATCATCATCAGTCGGCCCGGGCATGTGACTGATCCCGACTCGGCGATCGTGGAATGGACGCCGGGGATGCGACCCTCGCGTAACCTCGGTGGCACCGTCCGCACGCTGGACGGCATCTCGGGCTCGTGCGAACTCGAACCGGGGGTTCTGACACGCGACGGTTGGACCTTCATCGATGATTCCAAGAACCTGCTATTCGATGTCTTGGGCACCGATTGGCCCTGGGCCGCTCCGCGCCGTCATCCCGACGCAATCGATTGGTACTTTTTCGCCTACGGCGACGACTACAAGGGCGCGCTGGCGGATTTCACCAAGGTCGCCGGCAAGATCCCGCTCCCGCCTCGGTACGTCCTGGGCTCCTGGTGGAGCCGCTACTGGGCCTACACCGACAAGGAACTGAAGGACATCGTCCGCCAGTTCAACGAGCACGATGTGCCGTTGGACGTCTTGGTCATCGACATGGACTGGCACCTTGACGGGTGGACCGGCTACACCTGGAACAAGGACTATTTCCCCGATTCCGCGGCGTTCCTGAAGTGGTGCAAGGACAACCACCTGTTCGTCACGCTGAACCTGCACCCCGCCGACGGCGTCGGAAAGCACGAGGCCCAGTTCGCCCAGTTTAAGGCCGCGATGGGCATCACCGACCGCGAGGTCTATCGCGTCCCCTTCGACTGCACCGACCGCCTGTTCATCGAAAACTACTTCAAACTGCTGCACCACCCTGAGGAAGCCAAGGGCGTCGACTTCTGGTGGATGGACTGGCAGCAGGGCAAAAACACCAAGATCCCCGGCCTCGACCCGCTGTACTGGCTGAACTACCTGCACTGGACCGACTTCGAGCGCCGCAGCCACCAGGGGCTGTCGCTCGGCGGCACCGGTTCTGGTGGCACCGGTCTCCGACCGGTGCAGACGCCAGCGCCCGCCTCCGCCGCGTCAGCCGCAGCAACGCCCGGCGCCGGTCGGAAGCCGGCACCGCCGGGGACCGACTACGGCGATAAACGCCCCCTCATCTTCTCGCGCTGGGGTGGCCTTGGGAACCACCGCTACCAGGTCGGGTTCTCCGGCGACACCTACAACAACTGGGAATCGCTGGCGTTCCAGCCCTACTTCACCGCCACCGCCGCCAACGTCGGCTATGCGTACTGGTCGCACGACATCGGCGGGCACCAGCCCGGCCCGGTCGGCCCCGAGCTCTACGCCCGTTGGATCCAGTACGGCATCTTCAGCCCGGTGCTGCGCACGCACTGCGGCAAGCGCCCCGACGCCGAGCGCCGCATCTGGGCCTTCCCCGACGAGGTCTTCAGCGTCTGCCGCGAGGCCTTCCACCTGCGCTACGCGATGATCCCCTACACGTACACCGCGTGCCGCGACGCGTACGATACCGGCGTGTCGCTGTGCCGCCCGCTGTACTACGACTGGCCCCGGCACGAGAGCGCGTACGCCTTCACGAACCAGTACCTCTTCGGGCACGACCTGATGGTCGCGCCGGTCATCACGCCCGCGAACCCGGTCAGCGGCGTCGCCAGCGCCGACATCTGGTTCCCGCCCTGCGATGGCGGCTGGACGGATTGGAACACGGGGCGCGTCTACGAGAATCCCCCGACTCCCGGTGTCGAAAGCCGCGGGACCTCGTCCCACGGTCCGGTCGCCGAAGGAACCACCGCGCGCCTCTCGTTCGCGCTCCGCGACATCCCCGTCTTCGCCCGCGGCTCGGCGATCATCCCCATGCAGCCCAAGATGAGCCGCACCGGCGAGAAGCCGACGGACCCGCTCATCCTCACCGTCTACAACGCCGGCCCGAATGGACCGTCCCGCGGCAAGGGCCGACTGTACGAGGACGACGGCATCACCAGCGGCTACGAGCGCGGCGAGCACGCGTTCACGAAGATCACCCACGCGCTCTCGGGCCACCACCGCAGGATCACCGTGCACCCCGCCGAGGGCGACTTCAAGGGGATGCTCGCCGAGCGTGCCTGCGAGGTGCGGTTGCCTTTCGTGCTCCCGCCCGAGTCCGTCAGCGTCGGGGGCTTGGCGCTCGCGAGGCTGGACGCGCCGGCGTCGGAAGGCAAGTCCGGCTGGTGGTACGACGCCGAACGCGCCACGCTGTTCGTTCGCGCCCCGCGAGCGAGCGTCCGCACCGCCGTCGAGTTCGACATCGCCCTGAGCAGACTCGACGACGCGCCCCTGCGTCGCGGCTTCATCGGTCAACTCGACATGATCGACGACGTGGCGCAGATCCTGGGCAAGCACGCGCCCGCCGCGCTCACCGGTGCGTCTGCCCTCCGTGCTTGCCTCGGCACCGACCCCGCCCGGGCCATGCTCGGCGCGGAGGCGCTCCAGCGCGACTGGTGGAGCCTTCTTGAAGCGGTGGGGGCCTGCCACGCTCCCGACGCGGCCCGCGAGAGCGCCCAGGCCCGCCTGCTCGGCCTGTCCTGCGACCTGGCGCTCAACGCCGACGCCCAGCGTGCCGGCAGGCTCGCCGCCGCCGTCACCGTCGGCTTCGCGCCGCGCTTCGACCACGGCCAGGATTCCCCCCTGACGATCGCGTTCCGCGCCTCGAAGGGCTGGAACCTCGAAGGCTCCGCCGACGTGTCGCGCCGGCTGCAACTCGGCCAGACGACGACGGCGGGCGTGACGCTCGCCAGCGCCGGCGTGCCGTCGCAGGGAAGGCTCGAGACCGAGGTCGTCATCGGCGACCGGTCTCCCGCCATCCGCGTCCGGTCCCACGAGACCTTCTGCCCCTCGATCAACGCGTGGAGCCTGCTCGGCCCGTTCGACATGCCCGAGGGCGACGACCTCACCGCCGCGTTCATCGACGAGGCCAGGCCGGTCGACCTCGCCGCCACGGCCAAGGCGCCCGACGGGTCCATCCGGAAGTGGATCCGCTGGGAGCGCTCGGTCGGCCACCACGACGACCCGCGCCGCGAGTTCTTCGTCGATTTCCACAAGGCCTTCGGCAAGCACCACGACGACGCCGTCGCCTACGCGGTCACCCACATCGACGCCCCGAAGGCGAGCCGCGTCCGCTTCGAACTCGGATCCGACGACGGCGCGGTGGCGTGGCTCAACGGCAATGAGGTCTTCCGAAAGTCCGTCCAGCGCGGCTACGCCCCCCGCGACGACCGCTTCGAGGCCGACCTGAAAGCCGGGCGCAACGAACTGCTCCTGAAGGTCAGCCAGTACAAGGGCGGCTGGGGCTTCAGCGTCCACATCGAGGACCTGGCCGGCAGGCCGGCGGATGTGACGATCGCGTGAGCGGATTCACGCCACGCGCCTCCAATCTGCCTCACCCGCGCCGCGCCAGCCACTCCGCCACCATCAGATTCGGCATCCAGCACGCCCACGCGAGCACGGGGTACGCCGTATCGAACGGCACCTTGAGCGCGAACGAGCCCGTGAGCATCAGCCTCAGCGTCACCGCGCCGAAGGTCATCGCGAAGTTGCGCATCATCCAGCGCCGGTGCGCCGCCGCGTCGCCCCGCAGGATCGCGCGGAGCGCCAGCGCGCCGCTTGAGAGCCACATGACAGCGAGCGTCGCGAACGCCGCCCGGGCGGTCAGGCCGCCAAAGGCGAAGGTGGACATCCAAAGCCCCGCGACGCCGCCGATGCCGACGCCCAGCAGCAGGTACGCCCGTCCGAGGGCGCGGTGGAACGCGGGCCAGCGTGCCCTCAGCCCGGTGAAGAACTGCAGCGGCCCGACGATCAGCGCCACCGCCGCGCCGAACACGTGCGCGTAGACGACCGGCAGGTTCTCCTGGAACGCCCGCATCATCTCCGGGTGCACCGTCGCGCCCGCGGGCTTGGTGGTGTACGCGACCAGTGCGTAGCCGACGACGCCCCAGCTGGCGAGGAGCAGGGCGACTTTCGAGCACACGATCAGCGCCGGCTTGATCCGCATCGGTTCCGCACCATTGGGATCCGCCGCCCCGCCCTTTCAGTGTCGAAGTGCTTGGGTTTTGGGTACTGCGCCTTCGGTCTCAAGGTCTGGGCCGCGGGGGTTGAAGTACCCGATCACCGACCACTCCGGCACTCAGCCACTTGGCCACTTGGCCACTGGCCTCTGGCCACTGGCCTCTGGCCTCTGGCCTCTGGCCACTGGCCTCTGGCCTCTGGCCTCTGGCCACTGGCCTTCTCACAGCAGCGGATTCTTGGCCCCGTGCGTGTACTCGCCGCTGGGCGACAGGTTCGGCATCGGCTCGGCGTAGACGTCGGTGTAGAGCTCGCTCAGTTCCGGAACCGGGGCGTTCTCGGAGAACTCCACGCTGTCCTTCACCTCGTCGCGCACGTCCGCCTGAATCTTCTGGTACTCGGCCTCGGACAGGCTCTTGCGCTCGTTCAGCAGGTAGTTGCTGAGCGTCATGATGGTGTCGCGCTCCTGGAACTTCGCGACCTCTTCCTTGGTGCGGTACTTCTGCGGGTCGCTCATCGAGTGGCCCTGGTACCGGTAGGTCTTGAGGTCCACAAAGCCCGGGCGCTGCTCGGCGCGGCACTTGTCGGCGAACGGCTTGAACTGGTCGTAGAGCGACATCACGTCCATGCCGTCGATCTGGATGGCGTCGATGCCGTAACCGGCGGCCTTCAGGCACAGGTTGTGGGCCATGGTGGTGCCGCGCTCGATCGAGGTGCCCATCGAGTAGCCGTTGTTCTCGACGATGAAGATCACCGGCAGCGAGTACAGCCCCGCGAGGTTCTGCGCCTCGTGGAAGCAGCCCTGGTTGAGCGCGCCGTCTCCCATGTAGGACAGGCACACCTTCTTGGGCCCGGTCTTGAGCACCTCGTACTCGTACCTGGCGGCGAAGGCGAGGCCGGTGCCCAGCGCGGTCTGCGCGCCGACGATCCCGTGCCCGCCGAACAGCCAGTTGGGCTTGTCGAACATATGCATCGAGCCACCCTTGCCCTTGGCGCAGCCGGCGGCCTTGCCGAACATCTCGGCCATGCACGCGCGGGCCGACATCCCGCGGGCCAGCGCGTGCCCGTGGTCGCGGTACGCCGTCACCACCGGGTCGTCGTGGTTCACCGCGCCGAAGGTCCCGACCACCACCGCCTCTTGCCCGATGTAGATGTGGCAGAAGCCGCCGATCTTGGCCTGCTGGTAGGCGGCCATGGTCTTGAGCTCGAACTCGCGGATCAGCATCAGGTCGCGCAGCCACTTGTGCAGCGTCGCGTCGGGCAGTTTCGCCGACAGCGTGTACTTGCTTTTGCCGGAAGCGGGGGATGGGGCGGCGGACGCCGGCATGCTGGTCATCGTCGTCACTGGGAATCCTCGGAGCAATCCGCCGGCGGGTGCGGCGCGGGTTCAAACTCTCTGAAGGATCACCGCCCCGACGCCCGGCCGCCGAATCGGGTATCCTTCCAAAATACGAACAGGCCTCGCGAATCTCAGGGGGCAGTATAGGCCCCTCGAGTGAAACGGTTTAGCGCTCACCCGACTTCCCGACGCTCCCTATCCGTGTTCTCGACCCCCGAACGATCCGACCGACATGGCGAACAGCACGAACAAGACCAAGCGGACGACGAAGGGCTCCGCGGCTCCGGCCCCGCGCCGCATGGCCGACGTCACCCCCGAGCGCAGGCACGCCCTCAGCACCGCCCGCGGGTCCACCTCGACCCTCGCCGAGATGCTCACCGTCGACCTCGGCACCCTCGCCCAGACCCTCGCCCCCGGAGTTGCCCCGGTGGCGGTGGCCGCTTTGCGCGAAGGCGGGTTCGTCACGCGACTCGCCTTGGCGGGCAAGGCGGTGTTCGAGCACGCCGGCCCGCGCCGGGCTCAAGGTGTTTTCGACCGTCTCGCGGCCCATCAGTCCGACATGGCCCGCGCCGTCGCGTGCTTCATGATCACCGCCGACGAGGGGCTGAATCTGAAGGAGCGCCTGGCGCGGACCCGCCCGCTTGCCGACGACGCGCACTCGGGCGTGCGCGAATGGGCGTGGATGGCGGTGCGCCCCGCGATCGCCGCGGAACTCGAGTCCGCGATCAAGCGCCTCATCCCTTGGACCACCGAGGCCTCGCCCAACCTCCGGCGCTTCGCCAGCGAGGCCACCCGCCCCCGCGGCGTGTGGTGCGCCCACCTCCGCCAACTCCGCGACAACCCCGCCCCCGGCGCGGCGATCCTCGAACCCCTCCGCGCCGACCCGCACAAGTACGTGCAGGACTCGGTGGGCAACTGGCTCAACGACGCCGGGAAGGACCGGCCCGAGTGGGTGAGCAAACTCTGCCGCCGCTGGCAACGCGAGAGCGACTCGGCGTTCACGGCGCGGATCGTTCGGCGTGCGATGAGAAACCTGTGACGCGCAGCCCCGACGCCGACGCGAACGGGGTCGCGGAGAGCGCCGCAGCGCCAGAGTTCAAGCCGCGAAGCGAAAAAGAGCAAAGCGGGCGACCGGACTCGAACCGGCAACATTCAGCTTGGAAGGCTGACACTCTACCATTGAGTTACGCCCGCACGTCGT
>JAFLCM010000010.1 GCA_017303565.1 Planctomycetota bacterium | reverse complement strand
CTCCTTCCCGGGTGATGCGGCTCTGTACAAGCGATCCGTCGAGTCTCTCGTGGCTTGGCTGAAGAGGGACGGCTACGAGTTTCAGAATGGACGGTTACTGGCCACGGGCCACTCTGCTGCTCTCAAGCACCTCAAGGCCAAAGCAGCGGTGGTAAACTCACAGTACCTCGCTGCTCAGATCCAGCGGCTCGAAGCAGCCGTTGCCTCAGACCCCGATCTGGCAATCGGTCAAGCCAAGGAACTCGTCGAAACCTGCTGCAAGACGATTTTGACGGAACGAGGGGTCGCTGGGATAGACAAGCTCGATGTATCGCCACTCGTCAGGCGAACGGCTGAGGAGTTGAAGCTCGTTCCGGATTCGGTCCCAGATGCAGCCAAAGGGGCGAAGAGCATCAAGGCCGTACTGGGCAATCTGGCCACCATCGCTCAGGGACTGGCCGAGATTCGCAACCTCTACGGCACAGGTCACGGCAAGCATGGGCAGTCGAAAGGGCTGTCTCCCCGACACGCCCGACTGGCTGTCGGTGCTGCATCAGCACTCGTGACGTTTCTCTTCGAGACCCACTCTGAGAACAGTCCACCCACCTCTTGAGAGAACCCTCTCCGAATTCTGCGACGCCAAAGAAGGAGTCCGGAACCCCCTTGTTGAACTCGTTAACTAGTCCAGTTAATGGGTCAATCCCAAGGAGTTTCCATGTCAGCCAATTACTCAGCAGTGTTTTCCAACCCGATCATTGAGCCGGGTGAGTACCTCGCTCGTCTCGTCTCCGTCCGAGCCGTTCCGACCGACGACGGCAAGCACATCTACGAGGTCGTTGTCGAACTCGACGGCAACGAGCGGCCGGAGGACGGAACTAAACTTTCCGCAGTCCTCCATCCGACCGTAAAGGCTCAGAAGTTCATCGACGCCCTCTTCTCGTCGTTCAGGATCGACCGCCACACGCTCCAAAATGGCATAGACCGCTTTGCAGCGGTCTACGTCTACAACTCGCTCTACAAGGGTTCAGCCTTCAGCGTGGTGAAGTTCCACCCGCAGCCCTTTGTGGCCAAGGAGAAGGCGGCTGAGCTTGAAGCCGAGTACCCCAAGCGAGTCGCTCGTCAGCGCAAGTTGAACGGCGAAGACATCAACGATCAGTTCAGATTGGGCGCTTGAACCAAGCCAGACAGAAAGCAGGCTTGCGAGCAACCTCGGATGGCATGCTGGCTGCGGCTTAGCCACAACGGATCATCTCGACCATCGTGACTGTTGAGCCAGGAAACATGCTGGCGGCGGTTCGACTGGCGTTGCCGCTGTCCAAAGCAGAGATGACGATCTGGACGGTTCCGCCTGTGCTGGTTCGGATCGTGACCCGGTAGTCGTTGTACAACGGCATTGACTGACTCCTTTGTGAGCGCTTGCTCTAAGGCAGCGAGCGTGACACTCAGAGTCGAACAGAGAGTTTAGTTCTGGGCAATCAGGAGCAGGGCCAGGACGGTCGCCCCGTGCGCATGCCGTCAGCGAGTGAACACGTGGCCAAGAAGACGCTCAGTAGCGGCGCATGCTCGGAGGTCGCCAACCCCAGGCGACGCTGATGTTCGGGTTCAACGCCGACGTTTAGCTCGGCTCGCTTGCGTCACATGCCTGCTTCGGCGTAGCGAGGTGCCGCTTGGCAATCTCGAACTTGTCCTTGGCTTCCCAGACGAGGTACTGCACTGCCCGGGCACGGTCAGCTTTGCCGCAGAAGGTCTCGTGAGAGATCACTCCAAGGTCACGGGCTGCTTCGAGGGCTTTGGCGTAACCACTCAAGGCTCGGTCAAGGAGGCCAAACTGGGCCTCGTCCAGTTCGAGAACAACGGCATCATCTCGAACAGTCACAGTCTTGGGCATGGGCAAGCTCCGAGGAGTAGCGCCGCAGAAAGAGCAGCGACGTGCCCATCGGCGCAGCGACAGGAGTTTAGTCCTGCGTCGCATGGCGTTGACCGCTCCCAAAGCTCTTGGCAATCAGAGTCGCCCGATGGTTGCGGTCACTCTCAACGCCCGCTTCAGCAAGAGCGTGGAATGCGATTGCCAGTATCCCCACAATGTCGATTCTTCTCCGAACTGCCATCGGGCAGACAGGAGCGCATCGGATGATACTGGTTCAGTCGAGATTGAGTAGACCAACAGAAGACTTGAGCGGCACCGGGGCAACCCACGCTGGCATTGTGGGAGAAGGTGCAGACAGGTGGAGTGTCTGGTATTGGCAGACCAAGGTGGACACCTTGCCTGAAGTCCGACTCGTTGCCCAGTTTGGGTACGAGTTCTTCGATGCGGAGTTCTTCATCGGGGGCGAAACGTACGTGTTTCGATGCCGAGACGGCAACGACCTGTTCTTCGCCCTTCCACTGATTCAGTCGGATCTGGAAAACCGAATCGTCAAAGCTCGTGAAAGCGCCATCGACTGGGAAGATCTGCCCTTCTAGTTGCCGCCACCTACACCTCAAGGACCGACTCAAAGACCGTAGCTGCGCATGCCATGAGGTCTCCCGCCTAGGGAACCCATATGGGACTCCTATTTGAAAGAGGGGGGGAGGGAGAGGGGGCATGGCCTCTTGCCGAATCGTTATGCGTGGAGTCGTGTTCAGCGAGGCAGGACTAAACCTCCTCGGAGTTCCTGAGCGGAATGCTCAGCAGCACGCTCAACCGCTCTCGCCGAATCGGAATCGAAATCGAGATGGCCATTCCGCTGATCGGCGGTGGGAGCCAGCAAGACTTGCGGGTGAAGATGGCTCAGATCCTGACCGCCAACGGATTGCGGGCCGCTGCTCGAAGTTACAGCCATGCGCCAGTCGGCGACAACCTCGACGTGGTTGTCGAGCATGACAGCAGTATCGTCGGCGAATCGGTGTACAGAGGCATTGAATGGGTTCAGGTTGAGGTCAAGACTCGCATCCTCACCGGCACCGCAGACTTCGATCTCGTCGTCAAGAAGCTCTGCGATATCTCACGCTACCTCGGCGCTCGACAGAACCGCTCAACGGGCGTTCACCTCCACCTCGACTTCCCAGAGCTTCGAGACGGACCTGAACGCTTGCGGTCGTTCTACAACTTGGCCCATCGGTTCGAGCCGGTCGTGTTTGGTCTTGTCGCTCCTTCTCGCCGAGAGAACCCCTTCTGCAAGCCGATGCCGAGTCCGTCGAAGTTCTTTCACGAGTGCCGCTCGCTCAAAGACTGTCACGCTGCTCTGGGCCGCCTGGGCTTCGACCGCTATTGGGGCTTCAATCTCACCCACTCTTTCGGCTCCAACCCACGCATCGAATTCCGTCAGCATCAAGGCAGCCTCGACTTCGAGAAGCTGCGGCATTGGCGGAACCTCTGCCTGAGGCTGGTTGACCATTCGCTCCAGCGTAACTGCAAGGCCGCTCCAAGGCCTCTGATCAACGACAAGGCGAGCCTCATGCGGATGCTCGTGACGCTTGGGTTCAAGCCCAATACGAGGGTGTTCAAGACGGTCGATCCTGAGCTTCGAGAGACGGGTCGGTTTCTGCTCCGCCGCTGGAAGCAGTTGAACGCCCAAAGGCGGACGGCGGAGGTCGAGCCTCCTCTGGAACGGACGCCGCCGCAGCCGAGTCCGCTCCACGGCACTCCTGGGCTGACGCAGGACCAGCCAACCTCCGAAGAACCAGCCCGCTAAATCGTTTCACCAGTCCGCCAAAACGTTCGGCGCAAAGAAAAAGCGGGCGCAAAGAGGCGATCCCAGATCACACACTCGCTATTTCCAGCCACTGTGCCGCATCTGTGGAGGATCTACACGAGCCATCAAGATCGCCCGACTTGGTGAGCCGTTCTCCGCTGCGAAATCGAGGGTTTCGGCGGTTTGGCGGAGGCTGGCTTGACTCTGCGCCGGTGCCCGCCTGGTGTGTGCGCCCGAAGCCGAGAACTAAACTCTTAGTGTCAAAGCTGAGAGGAAACGGAGCCTCTCGAATGCCTGACCCCGCCGCACCGAACCACCCGCCTCCCAACCCTCCGACGCTCAATCACGTGATTGGCCAAAGGCAGGTCGTGGACCGCCTCAAGGTCGCCTTGGACGCATCCTTCGCTGACGACCAGCCATTCCCTCACACGCTGTTCCTGGGGCCGCCTGGACTCGGAAAGACCAGCCTCTCCAAGCTTGTTGCCAAGGAGCTTGCTGCGGAGTTCTGGGAGGGGCTGGGTCAGACGCTGGCAACGCCCTCGGTGCTGAGCGGGTTCCTGTTGCGCCCGACTACGCAGAAAAGTGTCCTCTTCATTGACGAAATTCATGAACTGCCAGTCGCTTGTCAAACGGCTCTTTACCGGGCGATGGAGGAGAACGTCGTATTTGTTCCTCAGCCGTACACGAACGCCATCACGAAGATGGAGACCGTCAGATTCACGCTCGTGGGAGCAACCACCGACCCCCAGTTGTTGCTCCCGCCTCTGCGAGACCGTTTCAAGCTCATCTGCTCGATGCGCATGTATTCGTCCCACGAGATCGCCGCCATTCTGCGGCAACGGGTTCGACAACTTGGTTGGCAAGTGGACGAGGCGTGCTTTGAAGCCATTGCCGTTCGCTCCTTTGGTACGCCCCGCATTGCGATCAGGCTCCTTGAGTCGGCGTATCGAACCGCTCGGTCTGAAGGCGGAACGCTGGTGGACTATGGCCACCTGCTGCGAACTGTGGCGCTTGAACAACTCGACGAGTACGGCCTTGGCTCAGACGAGCAGAAGTACCTGCTGCTGTTGTCAGAGGCGTCAGCGCCAGTGCGAGTCGGAGTCCTTGCGGGCAAGATGCGAACGACCCACCTCGTCTTGAGCCAGGTCATTGAAGAGCGACTGCTGTACCTCGACCTGATCGAGCGCCTGCCACAGGGCCGCATTCTGACCGGCAAGGGCATGGAGCATGCCCGCAAGTTGAAGCAGGAGGCGAACCGTGCCTGATCCGATCCCTCCGTTGTCGCCGTCTGCGGTTAGCGTCTCCGACATGGCCCGCATGGTCGGCCTGAGCCGGTCTCGGTTCCACCAACTGCTTCAGACAGGCGTGTTCCCGAAGCCAGCCATCGATCCAGAATCGAAGCGACCGTTCTACGACTCGGAGGGACAAGCCGTCTGTCTTCAGGTGCGTCAGCGCAACTGCGGGGTCAACGGGAAGCGAGTCCTTTTCTACGCTCGCCCCTTCGGCGCTCATTTGTCTGCCAAGCCTCGGACTGCGAACGTTCAAAGTTCTTCTGCGCGCAAAAAGAGATCGGAGCCTAAGCAGACCGCCTCGAAGCCCTCCAAGCTCGACCTGCTCGTCGAGGGCCTTAAGAGCCTTGGGCTGCCCAACGTGACCGCTGCTGAGGCGTCAGCCGCCATCCATCAGGTCTTCCCCATCGACAGCCAACGACCTGCCGACGAGGAGGTTCTCCTCAAGGTCTTCCGCTATCTGGTCCGCCAGAACTCGGGCGGTAATCACGGGCGATAAGACTCATTATCGTCCCAGTTGGCCTTCGGAACTGTCCACTTCCTGTCCAATTGGAGGCCACAAGCCATGCAGAACTCAGGCGATAATGCTCTCCATCCGTCTCTGCGAACCGTCCTCCTACCCCTGATCGAGGGCTTCATGGAGGCGACCGACTACGCCGCCGCCAGTCGTCGAGCGGTGCGGTCGGACTTGATCAAGTTTGGCAAGTGGTTCGTCGCCGCCAACAGCGAGGCTTTCGATCTGTCGAGGATCACGACCCGAGATTGCGCAGACTTCAGAGACTCGCTCAGACGTGAACGCAGCCAGTCAGTGGCGACGGTGAATCGGAATCTGGTCTCATTGCGGCGCTTCTTTGGCTGGCTGAAGGACAAGGGACACGTTCAGTCGTCTCCAGTGGAGGGCGTGAAGGAGCTTCGTCGCCAGGAGTCAGTTCCGAAGTCGCTCGACCGAGCGGCGATTCGCAAACTGCTTCGGGAGGCGGAGGCTCGGTGCGATGTTCGGGCCGCCTGCATCTTCTCCATGCTGCTGTACTGCGGTCTTCGGGTCTCTGAGCTTGTGGCGCTCGAAGAACGAGACCTCGAACTTGGCGACCGGTCTGGCTGGCTGACGGTCCGCAACGGCAAGGGCAACAAGCAGCGGCGGGTTCCGATTCCTCTTCCTGCGCGCAGAAGTCTTGAGACCTACTTCCAGACTCGGGGCGATCTGAGCCTTCCCTTTGTCTTCCTGGGCGAGAGGGGAGCGCTGACGACCAAAGGGGTTCGAGCGTTGTTCTCGAAGTACTCGGCGATCACTGGCGTCAAGGTCCACCCGCATCTGCTGCGTCACTGCTATGGGCAGCACTTTCTTCAGGCCAACGAAAACGATCTCGTTGCCCTTGCGGCGCTCATGGGGCATGAGAGCCTGGACACGACTCGGCGGTATGTTCAGAGGACACCGGAGCAGCTTGAGGCAGCGTCGGAACGGATGGGCTTCTGAGAGGCCTGAAGCGATGTGGATAGCCTGCTGTCGAATGGTGAGGATCAGAGCGGCTCAGCAGATATCCACTTGCCCGAGTCCTTGTGCGTGCGCTTTTCTCGAACTTCGTCTGGACAAGCGAGAACCGAGCCGGCTGGCAAAGCGCTGGAGAGCATCAGAATCTGCGACTTCTTGACCAGAGCTTCCACAACGACGGGGTGGCGATCCGAGGAACGAATGGCGTTCCGAACAGCCTGTCGGGCGGACAGAGACCACAACCAAGCTGCTGAAGCGGTCGCATCTCGCCCCTGAAAGACCAGAACGTTTTCCGGGAGTTGAGCGAGCCGCTGTCGCTCGCCTGGGTCCATAAGAGTCGGTCGAGTCGCCGCAGGTCGGGTTTCAAAGAGCAGACGCCGGAGCGCCGACTTTGGGCGCTCGAAGTCAGAGAGGCAGATCAGGAGATGACGAAGCGTTCGCCAATAGTCGGCGTCCGCCATCTGATCGCAGAACGGCGGAGTAGTCGCAAGCTCTCGCAAGCGAACCAACCTTCGCTTCTCTGGGCAGGCCATCAAGGCAGATGCCCAATCTCGGCGGGCAAGGCTCTCGGTATGAAGGTCATGGGAAAACGACGAATGAGTGTTTGTGTTCATACACCCACATCGTCGAATCTCCGTCCGTTCGCAACGGTTTCACAGACTGGACTTGGGCGAACGGGGCCACTCTTCCCGCCGGCGCTCGGCTACGAGTGAGAGTCGGAAAGACGTCTAACAGTCGCTCTGAGATGTTTGCGTGAAAGCCTGTCGCTGTTTTGGATTCATGTCGATTGACTCTTGCTGAAGCAATCGCTCAGCAGAGCAGCGAATGGGCGACGAGTCGCCTGCTCATAGAAAGTCGCATAGGAGTACTCATATGAGTACGAATCAGGTAAGGTTAGAGGTGGGGGCGGAGGTAGTAGAGGTGGATGGTGTTGAGGAGACGAATCCGAGCGTTATGGAGTACTTGGATGTCGTTGTCGCAGACATGACTACCCAGCTTCAGGCTATGCGGTCTCGTCTCAAGATCAGCACGGAGAAGGTCGCCAGGACAGGTTTGACGCCCTGCATTTACTCGCAATGCAGAGCATGCGAACTCGGACTGGACGCTGTGGAAGTCCTCATCGCCGGATTGTTGGAGACGGCACGTGAGGACATGACCATCTTCGGAACCTAAGGCGGCAAAGTGCGATGCCGCTGACGTAGTTCGACACCTCTACGGGATGACGCCCAACTCGTTGTTGGGCGTTGTCTCTTTTTTGATTATTCTCCAGACGGCGACGAGAAGTAGACAGCATCAGCCTCCGACTTCCGGCGTCCGGATCGGCTTGACCTTGAGCGTCTCAATCGCCCGTTCGAGATCGGTCACCGCATAACAGACACGAGCGCCGATCTTTACCGCTGGAATTGGTCCCCGAGGAGCGGTCAGATTGAAGAGAGTCCCGGGAGAGATCGACAGGCTCTTCGCCGCTTGCCGAGCGTTCAGCAGCAACGGCTTCGCAGCCTGCTGGTTCTGCAAGCTGGCCACTTCTGAGTCGTGGGTCTCTTTGGCGATTCGTCGGATCTCGGCGACAAGGCGAGAGTTGTCCGCCGCTCGAAAGGTCTTGAGCAAGCGAACTGGCGGACTGCATCCTCTTCAGTCAGGGTGAACTCCATGACCGTCTCCTTCGGAGCGCCGTTGCCGCCACATTCAGTTGCCCTGTCTGAATGTCGAGAGTTCGATCCTGCTGACAGACACCTGACGCTCGCTTTGGGCGCTCAATCATTCGGGCTTCGGAGGACGGCGCAGCCAGATGGGCAGGAAGGGCAGCCCGAGCCGCTCTCGGAGCTTGGCGGCAGCATCGGCGGCAACCTCTGGAGTGTCGAAATAGCCTGCCCAATGTGTCTTTCCGTGGCGAAACACACGGACGTAGTACCTTCGCTTCTCGGGGTGGAAGCTGATGTTCAGACGCTTCAGCACGCTTCGGGCGGTCGGCTTGGGTTCCTCGACGATCTCTTCCTCGTCTTCCTCCTCGTCATCGTCCTCGGCTGCGTCGTCCTGCCTCACGACGATTTCACCGCTGGGACAACCGCTGGTGGTTTCGGAGGGGCCATCACGCCGGACGACGATGGATTGGACATCCTCTCGACCTGCTTCTGGAGAGGGGGGAGGGGCGGTAGGGAGGGACGGAGCGGAGACGGGTTGGATTTCACTTTTGGCCGGAGAAACTGGCAGTTTCTTGAGCATGCGGACCAGCAGTCCGAGGAACGCCAACCGAGCGTTTGGGCTGACAAGCGACCATGTTCCGAGCATCGTCTGGAGTTGTCGGAAATCGTCGAATCCGGCGCACAGAGTGCTGGGGCCGGTGCTGGGGTCGGTTTGAAAAGTGGCCTTTTCTACAGGGAATTCGATAGATTGGCCACCATTCCCAAGCTGAATGTCGCCGGTTCGATCCCGGTCGCCCGCTTTGGATGCCGCTGATGTCACTCGATGACACCGGCGGCTTTTCGTTGACAAACCCCGCAGAATCCGCGAGTCCCGGCGAGGCGGGCGGGGGCGGCCAGATCGGGGGCGACGGCCCGACGATGACAGGGAATGACCTGGGTGGACGCACGCTTGTGCAAGCGCGTGTGCAAGTGGTTGTGCAAGGTGTAGCGGGGATGAGGCTGCCGATCGGCGGTCGATTGGTCTGTTTAGAATCATCGGATGACGTGTGGATCGAGTTAGCCCGGCACGGCGGTGCGTCCCCCCAGGCGTCCCCGCCGGTGTTCACCACAGGGACTCCGGTTGAACAAGAAGAACGACCCCAGCCAACTCCTCTTTGAGCTTGCCCGCACAGAAGGGCCGGATGTCGTCCACCTAGCCTATTCACCCGAATTCGAGGCGCTCTGTCGGCAGATTAACCCCGCCGCGACAACGCAAGAGAAGCACGCCCTCTGGGAAAAGCTGATCGAGCTGGGCACCACGCCGGGTCGCCGAGAGACCGATGTTGCTCCGGATGGCCAGTCCCTGGCAGCCTCCGCCGCCGCAACGCCTCCGATTGCGGCCGTTCAGCCCCCACCCAAGCCGCAGCCCCGGATGGCGACTCTGCCATCCGAAAGCGGCATGTTGTTCCACGTCGATCCCCCTGCACCCGAGGTTCAGCCGTGGACCACGCCAGCCGAACCAGAGCTAGATCAGGAGCTCGCGGAGCAGCGTGCGGCATTGCTTGCGAGCATCGCGCAGTCGCAGCTGGCGACCTATGAGCAACGTGTCGCTCGGATCCTCCATCGGTACCCCGAGACGCGAGACAGCGACATCGCCTTGTGCCTCCGGTATTGGCGCACGTTCCAGGCGGACGTAATCGAGCGATGGAAGCCGCTCGAGCTGGAGATCCTGTTCGAGCTCGACAGGATGGACACGCTTGGGCGGACCCGCAGGTTCGTTCAGAACGACCTCCGCCTTTTCCGCGGAATGGAGGACACGCGGAAGGCTCGCGAGGCCATGCAGCTCGAGTTGCACGAGTACCTCGCCGCCCACCGGGACACGCTGCCGGAGATCCGTTTCTATCTGGACGAGACGGGGAACGAGGGGGACAAGAACTACACCGGCGTCGCGGGCGTGTGCATCATCAACTGGAAGCAGTACGAGAAGCATCACGCGGCCATTGCGCAGTGGCGAGAGAAGCAGGGCTGGGCTGAGACGATCCACTTCGCCGAGATGGGTGCCGATAAGGTCGATCGGGGTGCGTCGCTGCTTCAGCAACTCGCTCAACGCCGCTCGGGCGTGTTGTTCCTTGGGTACTCGATCGCGTCGCGGGGACGCACGCAGGAAGCGATGTTCTCGCTGTTCATTCAACTGGTGGTGGACTCGCTCAAGCACCTGCAGCAGCAGGGGTGCCTCTCGGAGAACCGGAACGTGCGGGTGATCAAGGAGGCCGATCCGGGCTTTGACAGCTTGTACCTGGACACCATGACGAAACGTCTGAGCGAAGCTGTCGCGCTGGAATTCCCCGGATTGCTGGCGGTGTCACCCGTCGAAGCGGTGACGAAGGGTCGCAACGTATTCCTGGAATGCGCCGACCTGATCGCTGGCGGGATGCAGCGGAGAGCTTTGGGCAAGGGGCGGAACCCGAAGGACAAGCTTGCTGAAGCGGTCATCAACGTCACCGGCTTCGAGGATGCGTCCGATTCCGGCGCGCTGTTCAAGTATTTCGCCCCTTCGCGCTGATCAGCGCGCGGCCACCGCGACCGCAGACCCGGCGATTCCGCCCAGCGGTAGGTCGGGCAGGCTCGCCACCGCCCCGGCCACGTCGAGCAGTTTTGGGTCGGTGTAGACGTTGGCCGTCAGGCTCGGGTCGCTGTGCCGCATCGCGGCCTGTGCCGTCCGCAGGGGAACGCCAGCCTTCGACAGGTGCGTGCCAAACGTGTGCCGCAGGGCGTGAACGTCGATGGTGCGGCCACGGTCGTCGGTCTTGATGACGATTTCCTTGCCGCCGCGTTTCTCCATGCGGGCCAGGCCGGCGAAGACCAGGTCGCGGTCGAAGATGCGGATCAGCCCGTCGGGAACGTCGAAGAGCGGCTCGTCGCTCGCGAGCGTCGCCGGGATGGGGTCTTCCGAATCTCGTGCCGCCTGCTGTGCTCGCGTCAGCAGGTCGGCCCAACTCCGTGAGCACGCGGCCGATTCGGTATGCTGTCATGGCATGCTCTGCCAAGGCCCAGGATCGAAGGAAACAGTCGATCGCGGGCACGAGCGCTCATGCTCGGCGAGCCGCGTTGACGGCACTGGATTCTCTCACGTTCGCGCCCCTGCTGAAGGAGGTCCCATGAAGCGCACCAACCTGATCGGAATCTCGCTCGTGGCGTCCGCGCTGCTCTGCAGCGCCGGGTGCGCGAGCAGGCATCACGCGACGGGCGGCAAGCCCGAGCACGGCGTGCACTGGTCGTACGCCGGCGACACGGGCCCGGGCAACTGGGGCAAACTCGCGCCCGAGTACGCCTTGTGCTCGACGGGGCGGCGGCAGTCCCCGATCGACATCTCGCCGGCCGCGGCGCGCGACCTGGCGAACATCAGTTTCAACTATCAGCCGTTGCCTTTGAACGTGGTCAACAACGGCCACACCGCGCAGGTGAACGCCGCGCCGGGGAGTTTCATCACCATCGACGGCGAACGATTCGACCTCGCGCAGTTCCACTTCCACTCGCCCAGCGAGCACACCATCCGCGGCGTGCAGGCGGACGCCGAGATGCACCTGGTGCACAAGTCCGCGGACGGCGGGCTGGCGGTGGAGGGCGTGATGCTCCAGCGGGGCGCTCACAACCCGGCGTTCGACCCGGTGTGGAACAACATCCCGGCGCCCGGTCAGACGGCGACGCCGTCGGGCGCCTTCGTGAATGCCGCGGCGCTGCTGCCGGCCGACACCCGGACGTTCCGGTACGACGGCTCGCTGACCACACCGCCCGGCACCGAGGGCGTGCGGTGGAACCTCATGGTTCAGCCGGTGACGGTGTCCTCGTCTCAGTTGGCGGCGTTCCGGCGTCACTACCACGGCAACAACCGCCCGGTGCAGGCCCTCAATGGGCGCGAGGTGGTGGAAGACGTCTCGCCGTGAGGGCGTCGGCCGAAGCGGCGAAGCCTCCCGTGCGCCCCTCGGACCTCCGCCCGACCAGTCTCGGTGCCCCCCACCACCCAGCGCGCGAGCGAGTCCGCGCACGGTCATGCCTCAGGATCGGCCGTGAGTGCTTCGCCCGCTGGTCTTACGGATGAGCCGGCGCGCCCGGGACGAGGTACTTGAACATGGCCGCGGGCTTGAAGTTGGCGGTCTGGTCGCCGCCGAGGTCGGGGTTGCCGTCGAGTTGCAGCTTGCGGACGCCGGGTGCGGCGAAGTCCAGTTTCTTCAGGTCGACCCAGACGATGCTGGGGCTGAAGGTGCTCTCCCAGTAGTAGCGGAGGTTCTTGTGGTCGCCGATGGTGCGCCACAGGGTGGCGGCGATATTGGGCTGGCCGGGCGTGGACACGCCGCGCGGGACGCTGACGTTGCGCATGACGCTGAAGACGGCGGCGACGGCCTCGCGCGGGTTGGCGGACTGCTCGGTGGCGTTGATGTAGAAACTCGCGCGGGCGAAGCGGTCGCTGGCGCGGTTGGTGCCGGGGAGCATGACCAGGCCGCCGATGGACTTCCAGTACTCGTTGAGGGCGAGTTGCTTGTCGAAGGTGGGCGAGTTGGTCATCACCTGGAACTCGCGCCCGTGGTGGATGACGAGTTTGCCGGCGATGTACTCGAAGATCGCCGAGTCGCCCGACGGGTCCGACAGCGAGAGGTGCACGGTGCCGGCGTGCCCGGAGGGCGCGGTGACGGGCACCATCCGGAACGGCTCTTTCTTCATGCCCTCGACGGCCTCGGCGACGGTGGCGTACGAGTCGAGCGCGTACTGGGCCCAGGCGGCGACGGAGATGGTCGGGCGCGTGTCGCCGGCCGTCGCCGCGGGGTACTCGGTCTCGGCGAGGTAGAGCATGTTGGCGACGAGGCCCTTCTCGTTCATGCCGTCGGCGGTGCCGCCCTCGTAGATGCTGGTGATGACGCTGCCGTAGACGCTGGTCCAGGTAAAGGGCGTCTCGGTGTCGCTGGTCTGCTTCATGCCGCGGGGCATGAGGTAGAGGTTCGAGCGCATGTCCTCGACCCAGTCCATGGTGCGACCGGTGACAGTCTGCGTTTCCTTGCCGAAGTAGAGGGCGCGGGTGCAGGCATCGGCCCCGCGGTTTCCGAACGGCATCAGAAAGGCGGCGGCGACGGTCGCGGAGAGGCAGAGACGGGTGCGCATGGTTGTCCTTCGTTGGGGGTGATGGCCGCCCACGAGCCTACCCGAACGGCGTGGCCGAGCGCGGGACACGTGCGGAACGGAGACGGCCGCGCAACGGAAACTCGGCCTTCTCGCGGAGAGCACCCGTCCGTGCCGCCGCGTGATGCGTCGGGGCCGTCACCCGTGGATCAACCGCCCCTCGCTGGCGAGGCTCGCCTCGTGGATCGCCTCGTGCATGGTCGGGTGGGCGTGGACCGTGACGTTGAGTTCCTCGGTGGTGGCTTCCAGGCGGCGGGCCAGCGTGAGTTCGGCGATCAGTTCGGTGGCCTGATCGCTGAGGATGTGGGCGCCGAGGATCTCGCCGCGGGGCAGGCCGCGGAGGATCTTCACCACGCCGACGTTGTTGGCGCTGGCGATGGCCTTGCCGTGGGCCTGGAGGGGGTAACTGCCGACGGCGTAGTCCTTGTCCTTGACCTTGCCCTGCTCCTTGAGGGCGCGCTCGGTGAGGCCGACGCTGGCGACCTGCGGGTGGCAGTAGGTGCAGCCGGGGATCACGCCGTAGTGCATCGGGATCGGGTCGTGACCGGCGAGGCGCTCGACGCAGATGATCGCCTCTTCGCTGGCGACGTGGGCGAGCCACGGCGGGCCGATGATGTCGCCGACGGCGTACAGGCCGGGGATATTGGTCTTGTAGTCGATGGCGGGGTCGCCCTGCTCACCCCACTTGAAGTCGGTCTTGATGTGATCCTTGAAGGTCTCAAGGCCGAGCGACGCGTCGAAAAGCCCGTCGTAGCGGCCCTTGACGCCGATGGCGAGGAGGACCTTGTCGGCCTCGATCGTCTCTTTCTTGGACTCGTCGGCCTTCCCGTTGACGAAGGGCGCGACCGTGACCTTCACGCCGGCGCCCGTTTTCTCGACGTTGAGCGTGGTGGTGCCGGTGCGGATGTCCATGCCCTTCTTCTTGTAGATCTTCTCGAGCGCTGCGGAGATGTCGTCGTCCTCGACGGGGAGGATGCGGGGCAGCATCTCGATGACGGTGACCTTGGTGCCGTAGGTGTGGTAGAAGTAGGCGAACTCCATGCCGATCGCGCCCGCGCCGATGACGATGAGGCTTTTCGGCTGGTCCTTGGTGTTCATCGCCTCGCGGGCGCCCATGATCTTGTCGCCATCAAACTTGGCGAAGGGCAGTTCCCGCGCCACCGAGCCGGTGCAGATCAGGACGTTGGTGGCGGTGAGCGTGTCCTTCTTGGCCCCGACGGTAGTGGGCGCGTGGGTGAGGGTGTCCTTCACCTCGGCGTCGTGGATGTCGACGCGGCAGGGGGTGTTGCCCTTCCGCCCGTTGACGACCTTGGCGTTGCCCTTGATGTGGTCGATCTTGTTCTTGCGGAGCAGGAACTCGATGCCCTTGTTCAGTTTGCCGGCGACGTCGCGGGAGCGCCCGATGACCTTGGCCCAGTCGACGGAGAGGTCGCGGACCTTCAGGCCCCAGGTGTCGGCCTCGTGGGCGATCTTCTCGTAGAGCTCGGCGTTGGCGAGCAGGGCCTTGGTGGGGATGCAGCCCCAGTTGAGGCACACGCCGCCGAGCTTGTCCCGCTCGACGCAGGCGACTTTCATGCCCAGTTGGGCGGCGCGGATGGCCCCGACGTAGCCCGCCGGCCCGCCGCCGATAACGATCAGGTCGTAGTGCTTGGGGTTGCTGGGCGAGGCGGTGGACTTGAACGGGGCGGGTTTGTGATGGGCCACGGCGGAGTTCCGGGAGGTGGTGCGGGTCGGCTCGCCCGTCGGCTCGGGGAGGGCCCGGGACCGGCGGGGGAGGGGAGTATAGAGGTGGGCCGGTGCGTGGCCGGGGGCGGGGCGTCACGGGGCGTCGCTCATTCGGGCCCTGCGGTCCATGTTCCCGTTGCCAACGCCTGATTCCGGTGTATGGTTGGAGTGTCACCCGGGCGCACAGGCCCGACGAGGAGTACCAGAGATGTTGAAGACCCGAGTTCTGTTCCGCGCCGGCGGTGTTGTGGCCCTTTCGCTGGCCGCCGCCCCCGCGTTCGGCGTCAACCTCGTCACCAACGGGGACTTCGAGAACCCCACGCTCGCCGGGATCAACTCCGACTACCTGCACACCCCCGGCGGCAACGTCGTGGAAGGCTCTTGGTGGGTGAACCCGTGGGATTCGGGGTCGCCGTGGTTCGGCACGCAGCACACGCCCGGAGGTCGCGGGGCGATGAGCGTCAACGGCGACAACTCGACGCAGGCCGGCGTCAAGCGCGTCTGGTACCAGACCATCAACGTCACCCCCGGCACCGAGTACGACTTCTCCGCGTGGATGCTCGGCACCGCCGCCGGATTCTCGGGCTACTCGCTGCAGTTCGCGTTCGACGGCGTGGCGATCGGCGCCGTGAACTCGCCGAGCGCGGCGCTTGTCTGGGAGTCGTTCAACGCCTCGTTCACCGCGACGGCTCCGACGGTCACGATCAGCATCGTGAACGTGAGCGGGATCACCTTCCCCAACGATTTCATGATCGACGACATCGCGCTCCAGGTCGTTCCGGCCCCCGGCGTCGCGGGCGTGGGCGGGCTGGCGATCGGGCTGTTCTCGGCCAGACGCCGCCGGACGCCACGCTGATCCGACACGGCTTGCACCTTGCAGGGCATCGGACACCGCCGAAGAGGCGATCCTGCCCGAATGTGTCAACCATGTCCCTTCAACGCCTGTCAACCATGTCGGTGCACGAGACACGAGTCGGTCAGTGGCACGCTCCCTAGGGTGGCGCTGCACCAGGACTACCGCTTCCACCAGTCCGCCGGGTCATCCTCATCGGGCTCCACGCGCGGTTCTCCCCAGAGGGTCTTCCCGCCCGTGTGGGCCTTGTGCCACGCCTCGGTGAGTCGGCGCAGTTCCGCGGCGAAGCCGATCGCGCCCAGGCGGTGAAGCTGCAGCGTGACGGTGAGGCGGTCGGGGTTGGTTTCGATGCTGACGAGGTCCACGCCGTGACGCTCGGCGAGGGCGTGGGCCGCGGCGAGGACGGTGCGGCGCGTCGCCTCGTCCGCCAACGGCGCGCCCTCCAGCGCGCGGAGCGTGATCGATGTTGATTCGGGAAGGGGCGTCACCGCGGCGTCCCTTCGAGTGAGCGCAGGATCGTCTCGACCGCGTGGGAAAAATCGGGCACCACCGCTTCGGCCCGCGTCGATTCTCCCGCTTGCCCCGGGGGCCTGATCAGGATCGATCGGCACCCCGCCGCGATCCCCGCAAGCACGTCGCGTTCCGCGTCCCCCACCATCCACGAACGCGGGAGGTCCAGCGCGTGCTTCTCGGTGAGGTCGAGGAGCATCCCCGGCGCGGGTTTGCGCCACGGGTGCTCCGTGCTCAGGCCGCAGACGACGCCCGAGGGGTGGTAGGGGCAGAAGCGGAATGCGTCGATGACCCCGTCGGCGAGTTCGTTGAGGCGCTGGTTGCAGGCGTCGACCTGGTCGAGGCCGTACTTGCCTCGAGCAACACCGCCCTGGTTCGAGACGACGCCGAGGAAGAAGCCGGCACGGTTGAGCGCTCGCAGCCCTTCGGCCACGCCGGGGAGCAGGCGGACGAGCGATGGGTTGCCCAGATCGCCGTCGGGCACGACCTCGCGGCACGCGATCAGCGTGTCGTCGCGGTCGAGGAAGACGGCGGGCGTGCCGGGGGCGCTCACGGGCGAAGGCTAGGCCGGGCCGGTTGGATCGAGTCCGGGTACCCGGGAGGGTCTTGGTGCCGCGTGGCTTTCGCCCGCCGGGGACCGGAGGGGTACCCAGAAGCGCCGGGCAGACAAGATCGGCCGCTTGGCGCTCCCACGGTCAGGGCGGAGGTTGAGCCGTCGCCCGGAAGGGCGGCGAGAGGATGCGTGCGGCTCAACGCGCGAACGTATTCATGAACTGGGCCATGGCCCCGCCGGGGGTTCCGGCGCCGAAGTCCCAACCGACGTCGCGGGTGCCGCCGATCGAGCCGTAGGTGCCTTCGGGGGTGCCGTCCTGCGGGGCGCCTTGGCGGACCTCGACGCCCGGGGCCTTCTTGCCGACCTTGGGCTTCTTGGCGGGCTTTGGTTTCTTCTCTTTCGGGGCCTTGGCCTTTGGTTCCTTGCCCTTGGGGGCGACCTTGGCGGAGCGGGCCGAGTTCCCGGGGGCGGGGCCGTCGGACACGACGTACAGATCGTAGATGTCGGCCTCGCCGTACTTGGGGATCGAGACCTGAGCCGCGAGCACCGAGCGCACCGAGAAACCGGGGAGGGGACGCGGGCGATTGCCGAGGGTCAGCGGCACTTCGGTCGCGCCCCCGTTGAGCGTGCACAGCGCCAGGACCGATTCCTTGTTCTCGGAGAAGACGACGCCCACGCCGATGGAAGGGGCCACGATCGCCGCGCCGCGCGGGACCGTGAGGCGGGCGATGAACACGCTGTCGCGCCCGGCCGGGCCGGGTCCGCTCGCCGCGACGGTCGAGTTCGTCGGATTCGCCTCCGGGTCGCTCACCGTGATGGGGAACGTGTAACGGACGCCCATGAAGGCGGCGGCGGTGTTCGGGCCGGAGCCGAGGAAACTGGTGCCGATGGTTCCCGCCGCAGGGTTGGCGAACGAGGACACCGTGACCGGCGCGCCGCCCATCGCGGCGTACGACGAGAAGCCGGCCTCGGGGATGCGTCCGACCAGTTCGGGGGTGGGCGGGAGGCTCGGATCAAACAGGGGGGAGACGTAGAACGTCCCGAACGAGGGCGTGACCACCCGGGCGATCGCGCCGGGGGTGCCGCCGGTGTCGACGATCGTCAGTGAGAACGGGGCGGCGCTCGCCGCGGACGCGGCACAGGCCACGCCCGCGGCGATCACCACCGGAACGGAGAGGAGATGAGAGACGGCCCGCTTCAGGCCCCG
>JAFLCM010000001.1 GCA_017303565.1 Planctomycetota bacterium | reverse complement strand
GGCGTGATGAACGCCTCACTCGTCGTCGAGCGTGGGCAGAGCGCCGTCGGTCGCTTCGTCCCATTCAAGGGCGTAGCGCTCGGCGACGTCCTCGAGGTCGCGCTCGGTGAGATAGTTGGCCGTCTTGCGCTCTTGGCAGGCCGCGACGGTTCGGGCGAGGTCCGTCCACTCCTCGATCGTGACCATCCGGTCCTGCCGCGCTCCGAGCAGGTAGAGCGCGGCCTGCAGCACGGCATCGAGTTGGGCTTGGGTCGGCGCGGGCTGCGGGGCGGGGGTGGCGCTCATGGCTCAGGCTCCCTTTCCCGCGACGAAGACGCCGCGTTCGTGCTTCTTGAAGCGGGCGGCGGTGCCCTTGGCGGCGATCTCGCGGATGATCGCCGCGTAGAGCGTGGCCTCGGGGGTCTTGCCGCTGGGGCTGGTCCAGAGTTTCTTGGCCTCCATCGCCGCGATCATCTCCTTGGCCCGCATTGGCACCTCGCTCGCGGCGAGCACCTGCGCAGCCGCGTCGAGGGCGCTGACGCGCTTGGGCTTCGGGGCCTTCGGCGTCTTGGGGGCCTTCTCGCCCTTGACCTTCTTGCCCTTGGTAGCCGCGTCAGGGTTCGCGTTGTTGGCGACCTCCTTTTCGCTGGGGACCTCGTGGTCCTGCTTCCCGCCCGCCAACCGGTCGTTGATCTCGGCGAGGGCCGCCTTGCGGAGGCGGTCTGTCTTGACGGTTGCCTCCGCGCGGGCAGCGCTCTTGGACATCTTCGGGGTGCGGGGGGTGCGGGGCTTGGCGGGCTTCTTCGTCTTCGTGCTCATGGTCATCTCCGAACTGGGGGTTGGAACCCCCGCCGCACATTGCGGCGGGGAAACGTGGCCGTCGCGGTTCCCCGCGACGCCGCGTGGTGCGGGTCAGCAGCCCGCGACGCGCTCCATCTCGGCAAGCACTTCATGGACCATCGAGTTGGTGGCGGCGGCCCGGCCCCGGCGGTCGGTCCCGTAGACCACCTTGGCGACCTCGGCGGCCTTGGCGTAGCGGCTCTCCCGGTTCTCATCGCGGGTGATGTGTGCGATGCAGATATCCTGCCTGCCCGCGTGGCGCGTGTTCTGCTCGAGGGTCACTTCCGCGCCGCGTTCGGTGCGGCTGATCTTCACGTCCTTCTCGATGCCTTCGATCACGATCGTTCTGATGTTCATGGCGTTGCTCCTTGCGGTTGGTGGTTCTGGTCACTCGGCGTCGTTCAGAAAGGCCTCGACGTGCTCGGGGTCCATGTTGCTGAGGAACCCGACCAGGTCGATCAGGTCGCTGCGGACCTTCCCGAGGCTTCCCGCGAAGCCCCAGTTGCGAGGGTCGGCCTTCGCGCCCTCGGCGTGCTTGTCGAGTTCCATCTGCAGCACATCCATCAGGCGGGCGATGTCGTTGCGGCGTGCGGCGTAGGTCTCGGCGGCGGTGGGTTCGGGCTTGGTGGTCTTGGGTGTGCGCTTCGTCATGGTCGTGCTCCTTGGGGTTGGTGGTCTCTGGTAAACAGCGAAGCCCGCATTACGCGGGCTTCAGGTCGTCGGCTTGTTGTTGTTCTTGCGGTCCCAACTCGTCGTGTCTTTCGGCTGGCCGACCGCCCGGAGGTAGTCGACCAACTCATCGGCGGCCCAGGTGTCCCCGTCGATCGCGTCGTGCTCGTCGGGGGCGTCGGTATCGCGGTTGATCTCGAAGAGGCGGAAGCCGCCGAGCGACCCGGGGCGTGGTCCCCAGTGCCCGTCAAGGTGGCGGCCGCGTCCGGCGGGGACCGTCGCGATGTTCCAGGTGCGGCCGTCGGGCGTGTGGATCTCGATCGCGGGGATGTGGAACCCGCTCTTGGCGAGGGTCTTGGCGAGGTCGAGCGTGGTCTTCGTGGTCGCGTTCATGTTCGTGGTCTCCGTCGCGTGCGGGGGGTGTGTTGTTCCCGCTCGCGTTGGACACACATTGGCCGGCTGACGGGGAACAGGCAAGGCGATCGACCTTCATTTCTCGATGATTCTGTGACATGTGGGCAACTCAGCCAAACATGTGGGCGGCGCGGGAAAGCGGGCCGCACAGCGCGGCTTCCCCACCCGCCCGTTGGCCACGGGTTGGCCCACGATCGCCCACGTCGCGTCCTCGCGGCGGGGCGTACCAATCCCCGCCACGAGACCGTCGGCGCTCGGACGCGCAAACAAACTCTGTCTCCAAGCGCAGCTGTTCCCGCGGGCGTCGGCTTTCGATTCCGGCGGGGAAGTACCTATTGACCCCCTCCCCTCCCCCGTTCGGACTCCGGCTGTAAGGCTTCGGGTAGGCGCTGCCTGGCACGCCAACTGCATGTCCGAAACCGTGAATCGATGGCGTGCGATCCGCACGCCGATTGCCCGCTGCGCCAAACCTGTTGCGCGCCCGTCGCGCCCGCGCCGGCGCGGGGGGGGTGGGCGCAACAGGTAGCAAAGAGGGGGGTGTGTTGTTGTTTGCTCCATGATTTCTCGATGTTCCCGCGATGAACCTATTGCGCGCAAGAGGTTGCAATAGGCGCAACAGGTTGCTGCGCACCCCCGCTGGCGCTGCGGAATCGAGGGTCAGCGTTCGTGCTCGCGCTGCGCCGGAGCGCTTCTTCGCTGTGTTTGAGCGGCAAAGGGCGCTGCGCAGACCGGTTTGTGTGGCTGTGGAGCGCGTTTTCATGCTTCGGCAACGTCCTCGATGAGCCGGTACAGCCTCTGGGGCGTGCCGCCGGTGGCCCGCTCGGCGAACTGGATGCGGCGCTGATCCATCAGCGCCTGCCGGACCTCGTCGTGTTCGCGCGGCGACCATGCCAGGCGCCGGCTCAGTTGCCAGAAGGGCATCCACGGATCGGCGGGATGTCTGACCGCCCATTCCCGGAGCACGCGGATCATCGCCTTGCACTGGCTCTCGAAGTCGCCGGCGCTGACGTGCTGGCTGGCCTTGAAGAGCATGCGGCGGGTCTGATGTTCAACCAAGGACCACGCCCACTGCACCCCCTCGACTGAGATCTCGGGATTGCGGTGCCCGATACTGCACGCATGCACGAGCGCGAGACGCCGGGCTTTCTCGTTGGCGCGGGCCCACAGCGCCATCCCCGCTTGATCCGACTTGGCTTCGGCCTCGGCGTACGCGGCATCGGCCAGGGCGCGAATCTCGCCGAGGCGCATTCGTGCGTCCGGCGTCGGTTCCACCAGACGGGGCTCGGGGTGCGCGGTCTTCAGGTTTCCCTTGCCCGGCTTGAACTCCGCCCACCACCGCGCCCGCTTGAGGATCGACTTGGGTAGCTCGTGAACATCGACATCTTGGCCGAGCCCGCGGCGGCCGGCCTCGAAGATGAGCATGCGTGCGAAGAATCCGTTGGAGAGCATCTTCGGCGACAGCGCCTCATAGAAGATGTCCGGGATCGCCGTCCCGAAGAGGCACAGGCACGGCTGATCGATGATGCGGGGCTCCTCATCGCTGGCCTTGACGCGGAGCGGGTAGATCGTGTTGGCCGAGGTGTACAGCTTGAGGAGCGTTTGCATGATGCCCTCGTACCGAGGGTCGCGCTTGGTGCCGTACCCGCTGATCGCCTGCATCAGCGAGTCGATCTCGTCGGTCTGAAAGAGCATCACGGGCGTCAGGTGCATCCGGTCCTCGAGGCCTTCGCCACTGGCGAAGCCGTCCGCGACCGTGCCGGCCATGTTGGCGCTCGCGAGGATCCGCTGGTTGACCTTGCGCGGGAAGTCCTTGCCCGTGCCGGTGTTGGCCAGCCCCAGGAGGTAGATCGCGGTGCGGTTGTCCTGCGGATCGCGGACCTTGCGGCCCGCCAGCGCAGCCTGCAGCGCCACCGCGCCGCAGAACGCCAGGACTGGCTCGGGGTAGGGCGCGTTGGCGAGCGTGTAGTCGATGACCTCGTCGATGAAGCCGGGAACACGCAAGAGCGCCGGCGGCACAGGGCCTGGATCAATCGGCGCGGCCGGCGGCGGCTCGGCCTGCGGGCTTGTGACCTTGAAGGCGGACAGATCGACATCGCCGGAGGCAGGTTCCGCACCGAATCCCTCGCGCCGCAGCGCTCGGGCGGCCGCCGCGAAATCACCGTCGTGCTTGAGCAGCGAGTACACGGCAAAGAGTGAGTACCCGCGCCCGTCCTCGAAGGGCGGGGCGTTGGTCGAGAACACATAGAACACGCCGCCCTTGAGCGTGGCGCTGCAGCCCCGGTCCTTGCCGGGGCGGGCCCAGTGCTCGTTCTCGCCCCCGCTCACCCGAGTCCAGCCGTGCTCGACCAATAGGTCCCGGACATCGCCGCGCTGGTTGAAATCATCTCCCGGCTTCAGGTCGCTGGGGGATGAGGCCGAGGATGCCTTGGGGCGCGGACCATCCTCCACGGGATGCTGGGCCTCGTTGAGCTCCCATGCGCATGCCAGCAAGCACTCGCGCTCCTCGGGCGTGATGACCGGCAACGCTTCAAGATCGCCAGCCGTGAGCACGTACCCGTTCGACGGCGCGCACAGGAACATCCCGCCCTCGCCGCGGGTCTCGATCATCGTGGCGACCGCACGCCAACAGCCATCGGGACCCTTCCGCGGCGTGAACCGTTTCCCGGCAACCTCGATCGGATCAGCACCGGGTGCGTCGAAGGAGCGCTGCGCGAGTTTCATATTGCCGCAGACCGGGTCCGAACACCGGTATGCGACATGGCGACCGCTCGAGGGTGTGGTCTCGACGACGAGGCGATCGATGAGGCCAGAGCACACCGCCTCGACCCGCGCTCGCCACGGCTCGAAGGCCGCGCCGGCCAGGTCGAAGTCGATCATCTCGAGGTTACCCGAGACGCGTCCGCACACCAGGCACAGATCACGCCGGGCGGGCCCGGCGAACCAGCGCGCGTGCTCCGCCGGCGTTGGGAGCCGCGTCTGGTACGACTTCCACGAGCGCAGGGCAACGCGCTTGTCGTCGCCCTCGCGGATCGCCGGCAGTACGCAGAGCCGCGCGGCGGCATATCGCCGGGCCGCGTCAAGGGTTGAGGGCAACGGGAGCGTCATTCGAACGGCACCTCCCACGCCAGCGCGCGGTCGAGCGCTTCGGCGGGAGAGGCATGCACGTGCGCGGTCGTCCGCGGGCAGTTGCGAGCGAACCACATCTGCCGCGCCAGATCCCGCGACGCGAACGCCAGGTACACCGGCTTGCCGAGCATGTGCGCCCAGCCCAACTCCAGCAGCGTCGCATGGCAGTCCGTGGCGTTGATCCAGGCGAAGAACAGGTCCGACTCCCTTATCCACTCAATGCACAGCCCCGGAACCACCCAGCGGGGGCGACTATTCACTGGCGCGGGCCACGATGGACTTGAGTCGTGCTGCCCGACGCCCGCGTGCCATCCGACCCACTCGTGGCTCTCGCCGCCGAACGGCACGAAGTGCGGCCCAGTGAAGATGAAACGGCCGCAGTCGATCGGCTGTCCGAACGGCGAGACGCCCAGTTGCGGCACCAGCGGCAATCGCCAGTTGCCCGATCCGTGCATCTTCCCGGCGAGGTACACACGACGCCTGGTCCGGGGACTGGGCGCAGCCGCCACGGCGGACCGGGGCGTTGTGCTGGGCGGGATTGAAGAGAGTGTGCGAGTCGTCATGACGTGTGCTCCGAGAATCCGACGGATTCGAAGTGACGGCGCAGCGCGGCGGTTGCCGCAACGCCGAGCGAGGGGCGACGGCGGCCATCCGTGGCCGCTTCCAAGAAGTCGTTGCAGACCGTGGCAAGGTCTTTGGGCAGAGCATCGATCGCGGCGCGGACGTCGAGTTCGAGTTCTCGCCGGGGGATTTGGGATGCTGACGCGAAGGCCGGCAGACGATCTGCCACGGCCGACATCGCCTCATCAAGCGGGACCGTCTTCGACCGACCGCCCCGTTTGGCAGTGCGCTGGGCCCGGAGGATCGAGGTGCCGGCCCGGGTCATGGCGATGGCAAGGAATGCCATAGGCCGACCTCGCGACGGATCGAACTTCGGCCAGCGTTCCAGGGCGGCCAGAATGAGATCGGCGCGAAGATCCGCCGCGTCGTCGACGGGATAGCGGTTGCCAGTCAGACGGTTCGCGATCCCGTGGGCGGTCGCACCAAGTCGATCCAGATCGAGCGACGCGAACCGCTGAGACGTTGACGCCGTGGCGCACTCAGCCATGCGTCACCTCCTCCACGATCAACCTCGCAGGCAATCCGTGACGAACCTCGATGGCGACGGTGGCGACGCCAACGACGGCCAGCTCGGCGAGAAGATCAACCACCGCGCTCTTGACAGCAAAGTCAGCGTCGCCAACCCGCTTCGGGCTCGACGACTCGGCCCCGAGCCTGACCTCTCGGATCACGCGGGGAGGCGGATCGAACACGGGCCGGCCGGCCGAGACACGGAGCGACTCGATCCGGCCGAACCCGATGCGCTGCATCATCGCGAGCAACCGCTGTGAGCCTTCATCGAGCGACGCCTTGCGAACCTGGGCGTTGGTGCTGTTCAAGCCGCACCGCCTTGGCCGAGCGGCGTGCGGCGGCGGTCGATGCCGTCGAGTTCTCGGCGAACCTGCTCGATGGCCCGGCGGTCAAACAGTCGGACGCGACCGGCCAGGGCAGCCGGTTTGATCCACGGGCGGGTCGCCAGGACTCGCACGACCCGGTGAATGGGTTCGTCCAGTTCGCTGGCGATCACGCCGGCGGTGATCAGCGTGGGCGGTGGTGTCGTATCGATACGGCGGGGTGGGGGCGCGATTCCCATGACGGCGGCTCCGATCCCGGGCGGCGTGCCCGGCTACCAGACCGCGGGTGGTCGCGCGACCGCCCTGGATGTCTCGGGATTCGCAGGACAGCAACCGGTCGCGACTAGTCGCGACCGCCCGTCCAGTGTCTTGTCGCAGCATTACCGCTCGGGCCGCTTCTTGGCGACCTTGTGCTGGCGGTCCTCGCGCAGCCGTTCGGCTCGCTGCTCAGCGGCGAGCTTCGCGATGATCTCATCACGGTCGCCGGGTGTGTCCTCGTCGCCCGCGTGATACGCGTCGAGGGGTTCGCCCGCATCAATCCGGGCATCAACCGCTTCCTGGGCCGCCCTTGCCTCGGCGAGAGTCTCGCCATGCGTCTCCGACGAGCCGACTTCCCGAGCCTTCTTTGCCTTCTCGGCCTCTTTGCGGCGAGCCTTCAAGTACGCGGACCGCTCGATCGCCTTTGTCATCGTGGACGACCCGCAACCGATGATTCTGGCAAGTTCGTTCCGGCCCGGGAAGAACCCGCCGTGCTTCTTGACGTGTGCCTCGGCCAGGCTCATGGCTTCCTGCCAGGTCATGGTGTCAGCCTGTGATGCCTTCGCGCTGCCGCCGCTGCTCTCGCGAGCCGAACCGCTCACGATGGCCTCGACCATCGGCAAGATCGCGTCCCGGAACGCCGCGGCGATGTCGGCGGCGTTCGTCAGGTTCACCTGTGTCGGACCGGCCGTCTTCGAAGCGCCGCCTGGTTCCGCAGCAACCCCGCGCAGTGCGACGAGCGTCCCGGTACCGTGAACCGGTGGCCGATCCTCGAGACTCCCGGCCTTCATCACAAAGTCGATGACCCGCTCACGGCTGCCAATGAGCGCCGCGTGGTCCCGGGTCAACTTCGTGTCCAGCGGCACGCCCAGATCCGCCCTCGCGAGCAGGCCGTGCTCGGTGAGCCGCCATTCGTCGCCACCGACTTTCGTCACTCGGAACGGCCGGACGGCCCCCTCGGATCCCCGACGCCATTGGTCGATCGCCGCGGACCACCGGCTCCAGGATTCCGCCAGCAAAGGCTCGATCGCCTGAAGCAGTCCGGCCTCTCCGGTCACCGCGACCGTCGCTTCGATAGCCTCACCCTGACCCGCCATTCCCAGACGGATGGAGCTTCGTCGCTCCACAAGTCCTGCTCCCACAAGCAGCAAGATCGCCCGCTGTTCGGTCACCGAGAGCTGGTCAATGTCCACCGACTGCCACCGATCGGGGATACGCCGGAGGAGGGATTCGATCGCGTTGGTCAGGTCCTGGGTCATGCAGGCATGATCGTAAACCGCCGCACTCGCGTCGGCGTGGTGAAGGGTCGCAGGGCGCGGATCGTTGTTTCTGCTGCTCGTGGTTCGCGGCCGCCCGCCGTCCGGCGGGTTGATCGCCAGATGCCGAAAGACTTGTCCGCAATACAGCCCGGTTGTCGGTTCAGTCCGAGTTTGGGGTATTCATCCGAGGTCCAGAAACGACCGATATTCACTCAGTGAACTTTCGGGTGTCCTGCCCGTATACACTCTCCTGTCCGTCCATGACCCAACCATCGATCCAACGCCTGATTGCATTCCTGTGTCTCGTGGCCTTCGGCCTCGGGCAGACGGTGTTTGCGTCGATGGGTGTTCGGTGCACGGACGCTTCGGGTAACACCCGAATTGAGTACGCCTGCATCAAGTCTTCCCAAGGCGAGTGTCTGACGCCATGCACAGAGCCCGGTGTGCATGCGACCGATGACGACCACGAAGGGGATCCAACGACCCCGACGCCGTGCGAAGACGAACCCCTCGGTTCGCAATTGTCGGCCGCGAAAGTGATCCCCTCGAATGGGGCACTTGAACCGGTCTTCGCTGCGATCGCGGTGGCGTTCCTCTGGGATCAGTGGTCCCTTGCGGTCGAATTGCCCGTGCGGTGCTCTCGGCCTGCGCTGGATCGAGATCGACCGCCGGACGCACTGACGCGATTGCGGTCTGTCATCCTCACTGTGTAGCTGTGCTATTGGATCGATCGCCTCACAACGCTTCAAGCGTGATGGTGATCGTGTTGTCGTTGCGCACCGGCCCAATCGGATCTGGTACTGCGTGACGCTCTCATCCGCATCGCCACCAATGTTGCCAATCCAGTTCTCGTGACCCAAGCGGTCAGGCCACGCTCGGAATCGCTGCGATTCCAAACGCGACGCGGACGCCTGCGGGCGAGGGCGTTCCCGGTCCATCCAGCAGTAACCCGAGGTCCAAGCATGAACCCAAAGACCCTGCGAATCCCATCGTCATCAGTTTGCCGCGTTGCCACTCCCTTGGGACTGGTGATCACTCTCGCGGTGTTTGCTGGTTGTCAGTCCACGCCCCGAGCAGACGTTGATGCTGCTCGGAGTGCAGGCGAGGCCACCGGACTCCCTGCCCAGATCGATTTCATCGCCGTTGGACCCGACGGCGGCCCTCTCGACGAACCTGACGCGGCGGGAGCCGAGCTCACGTTGGCCGATGCCCTACGACGGGCCGTCACCACCGATCCCGGACTGCAGGCGGCGATGGCAAGAGTCCGCATCGCCCTCGCCGACGCGGATCAGTCCAGGCTGCTCCCGAATCCCGTGCTGAACGTGGTACTCCGTTGGGGACCTGGAAAACCACAGATTGAAGCGTCGTTGGCGCAGGACTTTGTGCAAGCGCTGCAGATTCCTCGACGTTCCAGCGCGGCCGACAACCGGCTGCGGCAGGCCGCGGCGGACGCAGTGACAGTGGCGATCGACGTTGCGAGCGAGGTACAAGAGCGGTACGCGACGGCGCAGGCGTCGGCTGAGGTCGTGCCCTTGCTCCGCGACCGCATGGTGCTCCTCGAGCGATTGGCGGCAGTTGCCAAGTCCAGGCTCGATGCGGGCGAGGGGACGCGCAGCGACCTCGTCACCCTCCAATCTCAGCGGGTCGAACTGCAGGTGGAGATCGACCAGGCGGTGCTTTCTGAGCGGGAGGAACGCCTTCGGCTGGCGCGCCTCATCGGCGAGCCTTCTTCGGCCGCATCGTGGTCGCTCGACGCATGGACCGCGCCGGGCAACGACCTTCAGCCAGAATCTCGCTGGGTTGACGCGGCGCTGTTGCGCCGTCCGGAGATTCAGGCAGTCACGTGGAAGCTACGGGCGCTCGGTGATGATGAAGCGACTGCCCGTCTACTTCCGTGGGAGGGCGCGAGCGTCGGCGTCGATGCTCAACGCGACGACAAGTGGTTCGCAGGACCGTCGGTATCCACACCGCTCCCCATCTTCGATATGGGCCAGGCCAAGAGAGCACGAGTCACCGCCGAGCAGTTGGAAGCGAGGCACGAACTGACGCTGACGCGTCGAAAGGTCGTGGAGGACGTTCGCGTCGCCTACCAGACGATGACCGCGAGTAACGCCAACCTCGCACGCATCCGCGACGAGTTGATTCCGCTCCAGCAGCAGCGCCGGACCCTCGCCGAGGATGCGTACCGAGCGGGACAGAGCGACGTCACCGCCCTGTTCCTAGCCGAACAGGACCTTCGGCTTACCCAGGCCAAAGCCATCGAGGTCGAGCGGCAGGCCGTAACTGCGTTCGTTCGTCTGCAGCGAGCCGTCGGCGGACCTGGCGTTGCGTCGCCGCTGATGGCCGCTCCCACCGCAGCCATCCCAACCCAATCCGACGCGGGCGCTGGACGCACGAGTGCTTCGCCACTCTCAGCCCTGCCCACGGTGTCGAACCGCTAATACCGCCCGCCACATACCCCAGAACAGCACTCCAGCCATGAGATCAAACATGAACAACGTTCGAACGATTCGTCCACTTCTGACTCGACTCCATCTCCCGGCGATTGCCGCCGCAGTCATGACTTTGACCCTGCTCGCCGGGTGCAAGAAGCACACCGAGGGTGATGGGCACGACCACGGCTCCAAACCACCGGCAAAGGCCGACGAGCACGCGGGTCACGACCACGGTTCTGAGAGTGGCGGCGCTGAAGGTCACGCGGACGAGGTCAAGCTCACCGCCGAAGCCATCGAGCGCTACGGGGTAAAGGTGCAGCCAGCGCAGCTCTGGGCGCTCAAGCCGACCTTCGTCGCGCCAGCCCGCGTTGGCTTCAACACTGAAGCGATGGCGCACGTTGGCTCCCCGCTGCGCGGCCGTGCGGTCGAGCTCAAGGTCCGCTTGGGCGACACTGTCAAGCGTGGAGATGCCCTGCTCGTGGTCGAAAGCCCGGAGCTCGGCGAGGCGCAGAACGACTTCTTCCAGAAGCGAATCGCCGCTCAGTCCGCATCACCCGCCGTGGACCTCGCCAGAGTTGCATGGGAGCGTGCAAAGGCACTACTCGAACAGTCCCAGGGCATTTCACTTACCGAAGTGCAAAAGCGCGAGGCGGAGTACAAGGCCGCGGTGGCTTCGCAGCGTGCGGCGGAAGCCGCTGTTGTCGGCTCGGAGAATCGCCTGCACCTGCTCGGCATGTCTCAGGCATCGGTGGAAGAGCTCGCCAAGACCGGTGAGATATCGCCGAGATACACGGTGCATGCGCCGATCGACGGTCAGGTGGTGCAGCGTGAGGTTACGTTGGGCGAACTGGTCAGCCCCGATCGCGAGGCGCTCCTGGTGCTGGCGGATACCAGCACGCTCTGGGTCCTGGCCGATGTCCCCGAGGCCCGGCTTCATGAGATCGCCGTCGGGGCCAAGTCGTGGGTGGCGGTCGGAACGACCGGTGCCCGGCGCTTCGAAGGGCAGGTCGCGTTCGTGGCCCCGCTGGTCGACGCCGCAACGCGGACCGCTCAAGTGCGCATCGAGGTGCCTGCCGCCGCATTGACCCTCAAGCCGGGCATGTTCGCGCAAGTCGAGATCGTCGCAACCGACCCTGCCAATCCGGAGGCCGCGCCGATGGTGGCGGTCCCTGATGAGGCCGTGCAGACGGTCGAGGGCGGCCCGGCGGTCTTTGTCCCTGTGAAAGGCGAGCCCAACACGTTTGCCAAGCGGGCGGTGACGGTCGGCCCCTCCGTCGGCGGGCTCGTGCCCATTCTCGGAGGCTTGGTCGAGGGCGAGGAGTTTGTGGTTGCTGGAACGTTCATTCTGAAGGCCGAACTGGGCAAGGGCAGCGCGGCCCATGAGCACTAAGCCGTTCAACCGCATCTCATTAAGGAACCCCTGCCATGCTTGAATCCATCCTTCATTTCTCCATCAAGAACCGCTGGCTTGTGCTGCTGCTGACCGTGATGGTCGGGGCGTTGGGCGTGTACTCGCTCAAGCGGCTTCCGATCGACGCGGTGCCCGACATCACCAACAACCAGGTGCAGATCAACGCCGTCGCGCCCAGCCTCTCGCCCATCGAGGTCGAGAAACAGGTGACGTTCACCATCGAGAACGCACTGGCCGGCATTCCCGGCCTTCAGTCGACGCGTTCGCTCTCGCGGAACGGCTTCGCGCAGATCACCGCCGTCTTCGAGGACGATGTCAACATCTACTTTGCCCGACAGCAAGTCAGCGAACGCCTCGGCGAAGCCAAGGAATCGCTCCCGCCGGGAGTCGAACCGGTCATGGGACCGATTGCCACGGGGCTGGGCGAGATCTACATGTACACCGTTGAGTATGTGAAGCCGCACGGCACGGGAGCCGCCTTTGCGCCGGGCAAGCCCGGCTGGCAGCGTGAGGGCGTGTACCTGACACCCGAAGGACGCACGCTCACGAGCGACCTGGAACTGGCCTCCTATCTCCGTGAGGTTCAGGACTGGATTATCCGGCCGCAGCTCAAGGGCGTGAAGGATGTCGCTGGTGTAGAGGCGATCGGCGGGTACGTCAAGCAGTACCACATCCAGCCCGATCCGATGAAGCTCGTCTCCTACGGCCTGTCGTTCGCCGAGGTGATCGACGCCATCGAGAAGAACAACATCTCTACTGGTGCTGGCTACGTCGAGCACAAAGGCGAGAGTTACCTGGTGCGGGCTACGGGCCGGATCGAGAAGCCCGAGCAGATCGCCGAGATCGTCGTGGCGTCGCGCGGGGGCGTGCCCATCCGCGTCAAGGACATCGTGCAAGACGGAGGCGGGGGGATCGGAATCGGCCGCGAACTCCGCACGGGCTCGGCCAGCGAGAACGGCGAGGAAGTGGTCGTCGCCACAACGATCATGCTGCTCGGCGCGAACAGCCGCACCGTTGCCGCCAGCGTCGACGCGAAGATGGCGGAGGTGCAGCGATCGCTCCCGCCGGGGATCAACGCCAAGACCGTGCTCAACCGGACGAAGCTAGTCGACGCCACCATCGCGACGGTGCAGAAGAACCTGCTCGAAGGCGCGGTGCTGGTCATCGTGGTGCTCCTCCTCCTCCTGGGCAACGTCCGTGCAGCCCTCATCTGCGCGCTGGCAATCCCACTCTCCATGCTGATGACCGCGACCGGCATGGTCAAGGGCAACGTCAGCGGCAACCTCATGTCGCTGGGCGCGATCGACTTCGGGTTGATCGTCGACGGCGCGGTCATCATCGTCGAGAACTGCTTGAGACGGCTCGGTGAAGCTCAGCACCACAGGGGCCGCCTGCTCACGCTGCAGGAACGCCTGCACGAGGTCATGGTCGCCGCGAAGGAGATGATCCAGCCGTCGGTCTACGGACAGGCGATCATCGTGACGGTCTACTTCCCCATCCTCGCGTTGACCGGGGTCGAGGGCAAGATGTTCCAGCCGATGGCGCTCACCGTCATTTTCGCGCTGGTCGCAGCGTTCATCCTCTCGCTGACATTCGTCCCGGCGATGGTCGCCATCCTCATCACCGGCAAGGTCACGGAGAAGGACATGTTCTTGATCCGCTGGGCCAAGGCCGCGTATGAGCCGGTGCTCAAGAAGGCCGTGCAGTTCCGCTGGCCCGTCGCCGGCGCAGCGGTTCTGGCGTTTGCCGCGTCCGCGATGCTCTTCGCGCGGCTCGGACAGGAGTTCGTTCCCACGCTCGACGAGAAGGACGTAGCGATGCACGCGATGCGCATTCCTTCGACGGGGATCACCCAGTCGCAGGCCATGCAGTTCGATGTGGAACGCGCCGTCTCGTCGATCCCCGAGGTCGCATTCATCTACTCCAAGACCGGCACGGCGGAGATGGCGACAGATCCGATGCCGCCGAACGTCTCCGATACGTTCATCATCTTCAAGGACAAGAGCCAGTGGCGTAGCGAGGCGGAACTGGACCGGCTCATCGCTGAGAAGCAGGCAGCGATGGAGAAGATGGGCGCACACGCGGGCGGGCATGATGAGCACGGCGGCGAGGCCGGAGGGCATGAAGAGGAAGCCGAGCTGAAGATCGAAGGGCACAAGGGCAAGCTCATCCAATTGATCCAGCTCACCGTGGCCGCTGTGCCCGGCAACAACTACGAGTTCACGCAACCCATCCAGATGCGATTCAACGAACTCATCTCGGGCGTTCGCGGAGATGTGGCGGTCAAAGTCTACGGTGACGACTTTGACGCGATGGAGAAGACAGCCCAGCAGGTGCTCGCGGTGCTCCAGGGCATCCCCGGTGCGGCCGACGCCAAAGCCGAACAGACCGAGGGGCTGCCGGTCATGACAGTGGACATCGACCGGGCCGCGATCGCCCGCTACGGCCTCTCCGTGCACGATGTGCAGGAGGTCGTCGCGGTTGCTATGGGCGGACGCGAGGCCGGTCAGGTGTTTGAAGGGGACCGCCGCTTCGATCTGGTTGTTCGACTTCCCGATGCCCTCCGCGGCAAGATCGACACGCTCGGGCGGCTTCCGATCCCGCTTCCGAAAGTGAGTGACGAGCGGCAGGCCGTGCGTCTTGTGAGTGCGAATGGCGGGACCGGTCTGGGCGCGCCTATCGATGAGATGGGCTTCGTCCCGCTGGGCAACGTTGCCAAGATCGATATCGCTGAAGGCACCAACCAGATCAGCCGCGAGAACGGCAAGCGACGAATTGTGGTGCAGTGCAACGTGCGCGGCCGAGATCTGGGCTCGTTCGTCGAAGAGGCCCAGTCAAAGATGGTTTCGGTCCAACTGCCAGCAGGCCAGTGGCTTGTCTGGGGCGGGCAGTTCGAGAACCTCGTGGCAGCCAAGCAGCGACTCACCGTCGTGGTGCCGATCTGCTTCTTCCTGATCTTCCTCCTGCTCTTCTCGACGTTCAAGAGCGTCAAGTACGCGCTGCTGGTCTTCAGCGCCGTGCCGCTGGGCCTGACAGGCGGCATCGTCGCGCTCTGGCTGCGCGATATGCCATTCTCCATCTCGGCTGCAGTGGGGTTCATCGCTCTCTCGGGCGTGGCCGTTCTCAACGGGCTCGTGATGGTGTCGTTCATCAACCAGTTGCGACGCGAGGGGCTCGGTCGCGACGCCGCGATTCTCAGGGGCTGTCTCGTGCGGCTTAGGCCAGTGCTCATGACGGCGATGGTGGCGTCGCTGGGCTTCGTGCCGATGGCGCTCGCGCACGGCACCGGTGCCGAGGTGCAGAAACCACTGGCAACAGTCGTCATCGGCGGCCTGATTTCCAGCACGCTCTTGACGCTCGTTGTGCTCCCGGCGCTCTATCGCATCTTCACGGGACGGGAGCCTGGCGGCCAACTCGTTACGGCGGAACAACCGTGGGAGAAGCCCGAGACTGGACCGCTGGAAGTGAAGTCCACGGACGCCGCCCCCGCGGCGACCAGTTCCACTGACGCTCCCACGCCCGCGGCGAGTTCCGCGGCCCAGCCCGACAACCCAGGGCACGCAGCGCCAAGTGGCCCCGATCAGTGAGCCTTTCGGCCTGCCTACCCGGCGCGTGCCGGTGATCTGTGCAGAACTAAGTGTGTTCCGTGTCCATCAATAGGAGTTCTTCGATGAGTCAGATTGCTTCCCCCGCTGTTAGTCGTTCAAAGTCCATGATCGCAGGCCTCGTCACCGGAGTTGGCCTCACCGCGCTTGCCGCCATCATGATGGGTCAGGGCGCTTCGCAGCCTGTCAAGAGCGAGCCGCAGTACTTCGTCACCGCCGATGGGGAGGGTGCGCACCTTTGGGTACGCGAAGGCACCGCTCTCCGCGTCGTCGGGCATGGCGAGTGCAAGGAGTGCAAGGCCAAGGGGCATGACGACCACAAAGAAGGGGACGGTCACGACCACACAAAGGACGCCCCCAAGAAGTAAACCCTCCGCTTCGCGGCGTGCTCGCGCACGCCCGAAGCATTTCCCGTTCATGGAGATCCCAATGCGCCGAGTCTTTTCTGTTGTTGCCGTGTCCTTCCTGCTTGCCGGGTGCGCGTCAAATCGCACCGATTTGGTGAAGACTGGCTATCTCGCCCTCCAACCCACGCTCACCGCTTCACTCTCGCATCCGCCCGAGGTGTACGAGCAAGACGGAGGTCTTGTCGTTGACGGCCGCCTTGACGCTGCGGAGGCTACAAAGGGTGGCCACGTTGACGTGCAGGTCGTTGGCCCCGATGGACAAGTCGTTTATGACGCAGCGGTCAACTACCGCAAGCCTGTGGCCCAGACCCAAACCGGCCCGAGGGGTTCATATCGTGGGCCGCGATCGTCGGCAGACAGCCACGCTACCTATTCGGTCCGTTTCCCCGGTTTGCCTCCGGAAGGCTCGGTGGTCCGAGTCAAATACGATTCCCAGCCGCATCAAGCGGAAGGATCGAAGTAAACCGTGCCAGCCAGCGTCTACACCATCCCGGCGATGGACTGCCCTGCGGAAGAGGCGTTGATCCGACGAAGGCTCGGGAAACTCGCGGCCATCTCGGATCTGCAGTTCGACCTATTGGGTCGTCGGCTGACAGTGGTTCACGATGGCACCGCCGAAGCTGCTGTCTTCGCCGCGTTGGCCGACATCGGCATGTCACCCGCACCGCGTCCGTCGGCTGGGAGTTCGTCTGGAGCAGCGTGCGAGGATGGAGCGTGCAATACGCATCCGCCTGCGGTCACGAGCCCGGCACGTCCCTGGTGGCGGCAGCACGGGGTCTTCGCTCTGTCGGGCGTACTCGCGGCGGGCGCGGAGGCGATGTACTTTGCGGGCGTCAAGGAGACTTCGGCCCCGGTGATCGCGGTGTCGGTCGTCTCGATCCTGCTCGGCGGCCTGCCGACGCTCAAGAAGGGGTGGATCGCACTACGGACCTTCACGCTCAACATCAACTTCCTGATGACCGTCGCGATCATCGGCGGGGCGGTGATCGGCGCGTGGCCGGAGATCGCGCTGGTGACGTTTCTTTTCGGCCTGGCCGAGTTGATCGAGGCGAAGGCTCTTGATCGCGCCCGCAACGCCGTCAAGGGGCTCATGGCGATGGCCCCCGACGAGGCGAGCGTCAAGCAGCCCGACGGATCGTGGAAGTTGACGCGCGCCGGCGAGGTGCCCGTGGGGGGCATCGTGCAGGTGAAGCCCGGCGAGCGGCTCGCGCTCGACGGCGTGGTGGTCGCGGGCGAGTCGAGCGTCAACCAAGCCCCGGTGACCGGCGAGTCCGTGCCAGTGGACAAGAAGGCGGGCGACAAGGTCTTCGCCGGGACCATCAACGAGTCGGGCGTGCTCGAGTTCCGAACCACCGGCGGCAAGGACCAGACGACGCTCGCCAAGATCATCCGGACGGTGCAGGAGGCGCAGGGGAGCCGAGCGCCGACGCAGCGATTCGTGGACAACTTCGCCCGGGTCTACACGCCGGTTGTGTGCGTCGCGGCGGTGCTGGTTGCTGTGGTGCCGTGGCTCGCGTTCGGGCAGCCGTTCTACCCGTGGCTGTACAAGGCGCTGGTGCTCCTAGTGATCGCGTGCCCCTGCGCCCTAGTGATCTCGACGCCCGTGACGGTCGTCAGCGGCCTGACGGCGGCGGCCCGCCGCGGAATCCTCATCAAGGGCGGCGTGCATCTGGAGAACGGGCGCAAACTGAAAGTCGTCGCGCTGGATAAGACCGGGACGATCACCGAGGGCAAGCCCCGCGTGACAGACGTGCAGCCCATCGGGGCAACCAGCAAGGACGAAGTGCTGCGAATCGCGGCGAGTCTGGATGCGCTCTCGCAGCACCCGGTCGCGCTTGCGGTGGTGGCGGCGTGGAATGGCGAGCGGGCGAGCGTCGCAAACTTCAAGTCGCTCACTGGCCGGGGCGTCGAAGGACGCATCGACGGTAAGGGGTACTTCGTCGGCAACCACCGTCTCGCCGAGGAGCGGAAGGTCTGTTCGCCGGAGGTCGAGGCGGTGTTGAGCCAGTTCGAGCTGCAGGGCAAGACGGCGGTGGTGGTCGCTTCCGCAAGCACTGTGCTCGGCGTCATCGCTGTTGCGGACACGCCCCGTGACAGCAGCGTCGAGGCCATCAAGTCATTGCACCACTTGGGCGTGAAAACGCTCATGCTCTCGGGCGACAACCAGACCACCGCCTCCGCCATCGCCAAGGCGGTCGGCATCGACGAGGCAAGGGGCGGGATGCTCCCCGAGGACAAGCTCGCCGAGATCGAACGCCTGCTCCAGGAGCACGGAAACACCGTCGGCATGGTCGGCGACGGCGTCAACGACGCCCCGGCCCTCGCCAAGAGCACCATCGGCTTCGCGATGGGCGCAGCAGGCACCGACACCGCACTCGAAACTGCTGACGTGGCACTCATGCAGGACGACCTTCGTGGTCTGCCGGAGTTCGTGCTGCTATCACGCCACGCCGGGGCGATCCTGACTCAGAACATCGCACTTGCCATCGGTATCAAGGGCGTCTTCTTCGGCCTGGCGCTGGGAGGGGTGGCCACGATGTGGATGGCAGTGGTCGCCGATGTCGGGGCGAGTCTGCTTGTGGTGGGGAACGGCTTGAGGACCCTTCGTGTGGCGCACTCTCGCTCACATGCCAAAGCCAGTTAGCTACACACATATTCCCAACGGCGCAGCCTCGGCACCGTCCGAATCGCCGAACCACCCGACCCTCAGCGCATTACATCTCTGCGACAGTTCTTCATAGAGAGACAATCCGCTGGACTTAAGGGTGCGGACCGACGAAGGCTCCGGTGTGCGGGATCGCCCCGGAAGCCGTCGGAGTGAGGGGACAAGGGGCACACCATGCGCCTTTGCGACTTCGGCAGGCGAATGCCAGAGATTGTTGGTGTCTTGGTATATCGGCTTCTGATTCCCTGCAACTGCCTGCGTCAGACCTGACGCTTGGAAGCGACGAGAGAACTGGACATCGGAGCGTCATGCCTCGCACCCAGCCTGTGCGCGAACGCCTCGACCACGGCCGCCTGTGGAATGCGCTCCTGTTCGAGTCGCAGCCCTTCCTCATCGCAGATCCTGAACGCCTCCGCCTCGGATGGTGTCAGATTTGCTGGGGGCCCGGGAGGGCGACGCCCGCTGCCCTGGCCCGCGAGGTGGCGGAAGAGATCTAGCGTCGCGCAATCCATGAACAGGCTCTCGGTCGCCGGATATATGGATCGGACTCGAGACAGGATCACAATGCCCTCGCTGTCCAGATCGCCCCAGTAACACACGCGGGCGTGCTGGAGCCAGGAGACATACCGCAGCAGCGATGCACCGTTCCCCAGGCCGCCGATGGCGACAGTGCGCGTGCACTTCGGCAAAGTCATCAGGTTCACGCGGTTCTCGACGATCATTGCGCGGACGTTCCGAATGGTCCAACCACCCATCGTGTGCAGCGGGACCGCCAGAGCCTCGTAGGGAATCCCCAGCTCAGCCTGAACGGCGGGGTCGAGAAATCGCACGAATATGTCGGGCTCGTGATAGCGGAGTCCGTACCGACGCGCAAAGTGGTCCTCGTCTGCACGCACTTCGTGCGGCGGCACGATGACGTCCAGCCATTGCGCGAGGAGTCGCTCATGGCGCTCGATGAACTTGGAGTCCACGGACAGTGGGAGCTCCCGAGCGAATAGATTCGGGCGTGGATGCTCCTTGAAGTACCGAAGAACTTCGACCAGACCATCCAGGTCTGGCGCGGCGTCAGTGAAGACCCCGATGTTTGACCTGACCCATGAATCCAGTTCGGGAAACTCGGCCCTGAGGCGAGTGACCGCCTCTGTGAACCTTCGGAACTCCCGTTCCTTACCAATTACACGCAAGAGATCAAGCTCGGTGGCGAAAAGCACCTTGCTGGGGAACAGGTTCTTTCCGTGCCGCCGCGACTGAACCTCCTTCCACTCCACGGAGTATCCGTACCCGAGCACTTCCTTTGAACCCTCGCGCAACCGTCTGACCTGGTCAATCGCGGTGACGACATCAGGTCCCGGGTCCCTTTGAGCGGGCACGCGCCGTGGAAAGTACTGACCATCCCCCTGAACCCAAGCACGCAGGTACTCGCGATAGATCGCGAGGGCCTTGCGCGAGATGTCTTCGGGCTGAATCATCGAGTCACGCTTGCCGCCGATGCTGGGGAAACTGTCACCACCGCGGGTCGACCCAACACGGTGTCCTCAAACTCTCTCGCCGTCATGCTGAAGATCTCCGATTGGTGCGTCTTGGAGTCCTTGACGACGTGGAGATAGCACTCCACGTATGGCTCGGTGATCCGGGCCTTGGCGTCCAAAGGGGCCACGATCAACAGCTGAAGCCCGAACTGCCGGAAGAGCGACAGGGCGTACTCGGCATAGCGGTCGTCGACCTTTGAAAACATCTCGTCGACCACCACAAAGTGGAAGCGATCGCTGCTGGGCCGGCTCGGGTCGATGTCGTATTGGTACGCGATCGCTGCGACCAGGATGGTGAACGCAAGTTTGGCCTTCTCTCCCCCAGATTGGCCGGTGCTGTCCTCGTAGTAGCCCCGCTCCGCGCCCGACACAGCGTCAAGCTCTCGTGCGGCAAAGTCAAACCATCGCCTGACATCGGTGACCTTCTCTCGCCAGCGCTGTTCCTCGCGGAGCTTTTCGATGAGCTTGGCAATCCGGACATAGCGCGCCTCATCCGCTGCGAGCGTTCCCTCGAACGAATCGGCGAGACACTCGCGCAGGCTGGACTGAAACTGCTGGATCTCCACGTCTCGGACCGCCCGCGGCTCGAGCTTCATGTACGTCCCTGGCCTGTACTCCAGTTGCCTGAGCGAGCGGTTGAGGATCTCGATCTTCTGTTCGATCTCCTGCTTCTCGGTTTGGAAGGCGCCGTTGAGAATGCCGATCTCTTGCGTGACCTTCTCGTTGAGCCGTTCCTTGAAGCGGTTTTCGTGCCGGGGCAGGTCTTCGCGCCGGATATGCTCGCACGCGGCACAGAAGCTCCCCAGGTACTCGATGGATGCGTCCAGATCGGCCTGCTGATCTGCAAAGTCTCGGAGATACTGATTCATGAGTTTGCAGATCTCACGCTCCAGTGGCTCCAGCTCCTTCTTCAGACGTTCGACTTCGGCATGCCGGTCAGCAAGGAAGCCTGCCTCCCTCTGCGTGACGTTGTGTACAGTCAGGGGCTCCCCTTCAAAGAGCTTGGAAAGTTCGGGGAACAGCTCCTCGTGCCGCGACCATTCGCCCGTCTGCCGGAGCGTCGAGATGGCCTGGGTGGCGTCCGAAATCTGGCGCTCCGCAAAGCGCAAATCCTGCGAGGCACGCTCGTGCTGCCGGATAGCATCGTCGCGCTCGCCGCTGAGACGCTGCCGAGTTGCCTCGACTTCGGAGATGCGACGCTTCAGCGTTTTCAACGCATCGCTCGATTCCTCAAGCGCGCGCTTCTCCTCCCGCAGTGCCGCGATGGCGACTTGTTCCGACGCGAAGTCAATCAAGGAGTACGCCGCGGTCTCTCGCAGCACGTCCGCCGAGCGGCGCTGAGCGTCAAGTCCCGTGATCTCTGCATTCAACTTATTCAGCCGGGCATCCATCGAGGACAGTTCGGCTTCGAGCTGCCGGACGTTCTCGGCGAGCGCCTTCCGCTTCTCGCGATTGTCCCACCCTAGAACGAACTCGCGTGGATCGATCGCGCGATCCCGGTCGTCTTTCTCGTGTCGCGTGCCCCTTCCCTTGATGTGGCGCTCACGGGTAAGGGCCATATCGTGAGCAGCCTGAAACTGCTCGATGGTGTCGCAGCAGAGGTAGTCGAACCGTTCCTCCAACTCCCCCTTCACCCAGGGCGCAAGGCCGTGCCCGTCCTTGACTTTGACCTTGCGGAGCAACGACTGAGAATGGGCGACAGGGCGTGATTGTGGCGCAGTACGCCCACCGACGCGGAGATACACGAGCTTCTGACCGACGCCGCGGCCATCACGGACCCGGTTCCGGTCGATGTGGGCACTGACAACGGCGTAGTGCTTCTGTGGCACCAGCAAACTGAGCGCAAAGGATCGGAGCAATAGCTCGATCGAGGCCTCCCAGCTCTTCTCCTCCGTCGGGATGGTGATGAGCTCCGCCGCGAACGGGAGTTCGCTGTCCGGCAGCCGCAGCGCTTCGCAGAGTTGCCGGCGAATCTCCGCATGACGCTCCGGGAGCTTCGTGTGGCGGGTGCCGAGCGCCTCGAGCTCCCGCTTGCTCTCGCTGAGTTCGCGGTGCGCATCGCCGCGATCGAGCACGACATCCTGATGTTCACGCCGGAGCGCTTCCTCGCGAGTGCTCAAGACCTTGATGAACTCCGGCAGACGTTGGTGCAGCTCGCGCAGCGAGGCGTCGTCCGTCACATCCGCGGCGACCCCCGTCGTGGCCAGCGCAGCCATGAAACGAACGCTGCGTTCTCGCCGGTTGGCGCTCTCGGTCTCGTGCTGCTTAATAAGCAACGGAATCTGACGAAGCCTCTCGCCCCCGGCGTTCTCGATCTCATTCTTCAACTGCCGCTCTTCGTCGGCCGCGTCCCGCAACTCCGTATCGAGACGATCCCTGGTGACCACGAGCGCCGAGAGTTCCTTCTTAAGGAACTCTGCCGCCGGCCCGAGAAGCTCGATCGTCATCGCCCGGAAGTACGGACCTGCGGCACCGCACATGGCTTGAGCGAGTCGCAACGCGTCCGATTGCGCTGTGAAGGTTGCGCCCTTCGCCGCAATCGGCGTGAGCAGTTCGAACTGCCGACGGACGCGCACCAGGCTTTGATAGGCTTCCGTGAGCTGGGTGAAGTGCGCCTGCAGCGTCTCGATCTTCTCCATCCACGGCTTCGGCTCGAGCATGTGCTCACGGATGAACTTGTTCAGACTCTGGATGTCCTTGACCGCGACGGTCTGGTTGAACACATCCATCGCCTTTGGCTGCATGCCTGTGAACTTGGCAACCCAGCCGTGATACTCGTTGTACTTGTCGGTGGCGCGGAAACCGCGCTTCTCCATCTGCTGGCGCACCCGCTCAGTGGTGGCAAGGTTGGCACAGTGCTCGGCGATCGACTTCTCGCCCTGCGCGAAGGCGTAGACCTTCTCGGCACCTCCGTCACCGCCAAGGTACAGAACCTGCGCGACAGTAAAGGCCTCGCCGCGATCGTTCTTGAAGGTCGCGAGCAAGGTCGAGTAGTGCCGTCCATCGGGTCGGAGGAACTGGACCTCCGCCCGATTGTCTTCGTCACGGCTTCGCCGGTCGAACGCCCCCTTGATGTAGGTCCGCTCATCACGCTCGGTCTTCTGAGCACCGGCGGCGACGTTGTAGTTGCGAACAACCGGACGCACGAACAGGGTCAACAGGGCATCCACCAGAGTGGACTTGCCCGAACCATTCTGGCCGATCAGGAGCGTGGTAGCGCCGCAGGGCCTGACCACATGCACCGTGCCACGGCTGCTGTCGAACGTTCCCCAGTTGGAAACTTCGAGCTTTTGGAGCCGGTAGCCGGGTGTTAGTCGCGGAGCATCATGCATCAGAATCCCCCTGCGTGCGAGCCGCCGCGGCTGCTGCCAACTGTTGTTTCAGCGTTTCGAGCTCGGACGCGGGGAGTTTCGCCTTCAGAATGCGGCGGACTTCCCACGCTTCGGGATTGTCGGCGAACTTTCGCACGAACCCCAGGTCATCGAGTTTGTGCAGGGCGGCGCTGAACTCCTTGCGCTGACGCACTTCGTCGTATTGGGCGGGAAAGAACCCCTTCCATTGGTCGAAGATGGCGTCGATCTCGACAACGCATCGTTCGTTGTGAAGATCATCTTCTTCGAACCGCCGGAGCTCGTCCCGAAACAGCACGGCGAGCATCGTGGGCGCATATCCGAGTTGGCTGCGACGAACCAGCTTCGGCAGCTGCTCGTACCCACTCGGGCACTCGTCTTCTCCCCATTGACGCACGTATGCGTATCCCTCCGCTTCGTCGACGACGAGCGTGAGACCCAAGCGGGCCAAGAAGGTCTCAATCTGCGACCGATTGGACAGCAAAAGGTTCCACACCCGGTCTTCGTCCGCGTAGATGACCCCCTGCAGCAATCGAACTGCCGCGATGCTCCATTCGCGGAACTCGGGGATCGGAGATGAAGAGGGGTTAGGCATTCGCGGTCTCCTGGGGAGGGAGAAACACAATCAGCGGGACGGTGACGCGGCGAGAGACGGCCCCGTCGACCTGGATGTCCTCGGACCGTTCACGGCTGATGATGTGTCCGTCATCTTTGGCGATCTGTATGTATCCCAAGAGCTCGACAATGCCTGCTTCCGGTGGAAACTCCCGCACCACCTCGGAAAGGGTCATGGACCTGCCGGTGCGGGATGTAAGGGCATGAATGCGTTGTCGCATCGCTGCCCAGTCGAGGCGATGGAGTTGGGCGAGCATCCTGAACAACTCGACACGCCGTGCATCGTCAACCTGTCCCTCCGAAAGGTCCATCTTCGCAAACTCGGCGGGAGGGCTCCAGAACGTCCGCGAGAACGGGAATGCCACATGGACGCCAACATCCACCGTGGCGCTGATCGCCGCGGGGGGCGCATCGGCAAGGGCGGCACCGAGACCCCGGATGTCCGCGAGTAGTTGGGTTACTCGACGCCGATCCGACGCGGTCCGGACATCCAGCAGTCGCCGCAGCGTGGCAGAGAGACGTTGATTGGTCCGCATCACCTTTTCGGCGTCCGCGATCAGTGACGGCACCATTCGGCGCACCGTGGCGAGCCCGTCGGATTGCTGCGAAAGTTCGTCGATCCTCCCGAGTTCGGCGATGATCGTCTGGAGCTTTTCCTGTTGGGTGGGCGAGAGAATGAAGCGCACAAACTCGTAGAAACTCACGCCCTGATCGTCCTGCTTCAGAACATCCTCTGCGTCGAGCGCGAACTGAAGAATCTCGCCTCGGGAGTCCTTTCCATCAAGTTGCCGCCGCTGTACCTGGCGGGTGATCTCCTTGAAGCGGTCTTCAACGGCGCGGAAATCCGAGAGCAGTTCCTTGAGCAGTCCAACAGCGGTGGCGAACCGCTCTCGCACCGCTGCCGGTTCATACCGCGCCTCGACCCCGCCATCTCTCAGGATCTGTCCGATCTCATCATCGATCCTTGTGCGTTCCTCTCGGAGATGCGCCAAGCGAACTTCGGGATCGTGCGAGGCACCGGCGACGAGATCGGCCAGAGTGCTGATCACGACGCGCAGGCGGGACTCGGTGCCGACGAACCCCAGGTCCTTCTGGAGCGCGCGGTCGAGGAATATGAACACGTCCTCTGTGTGCGGCGTCAACTGAAACACCGGCTCGTTCCGGCCCCCTTCGACGGAGCGGTGCAGCCAGCGTGTTTCCCCACTACACCAAGCGGACAGGTAGTGCTCGGGTTTGTCGCGCAAGGCGTCCGGATGGGCTGTTTGCACGGACTCCCGGTAGTCGTTCAAAGCGCTTACAAGATCAGACGCGGGTAGCGAGATGCGGCCTGGTGCCTTGAATTGCCGGTGGAGAAAGTCAATCACGAACGGCGCGTGTTGTGCCCGCAGCAACTTCAGCGCTGGCGACGTGCCAAAATATGCGAGAAGCAGGTCAAGGCGCATGGCGGCTGTCCGATCGCTCTGGTTTCCACGGGAATAGGGTAGTTGCCACGGCATCTGCGGGCCGCGCTCCGATGGAGATCGCATGGCGGCTTCGAACCATGCCGATGCGGTGCTCTGGCGAGCAAATCCGACTGCGGGTGACCGTTCGTGCCGAAGGCCGTGTGCTCCGTACCAGTTTTGGGACGAGCAATCCGATCACAATCCAAACATACTGAGTTTGCCCCGCTTTCGTAAACGTTTTGGCGGTACAATGGCCTTCCGTAACGATTTTGGCGTCGACGTATCCGTTTTGAGGAGTCAGCAATGGACCAGCCAAAGGCGACAACCCGGCCCGCAGGCTACACCGCGCTGCTCGATCGATATGCGATCCGCGCGATGCCAAACTGGCATCGGTCCGTCATTTCTGAGGGTAGTACCCGACGAACCGATTCATCAGCGGGCGAGGTCGTAGAGACGTACCCGGCTGCGTACTGGCCGGGTGCGAGTCCAGGAGACCACCTCGAGTTCGCCCTGAAGTACGACGGAATGAACCTTGGCATGCTGGCGGTCCTTCTGCCGGCGATCGGGGCGGACGAGATCGCCAGATACATCAACTCGAAGCCGAACGGGAAATACGCCCGCCGCATCTGGTACTTCTACGAGATGCTGACCGGCGATCGTCTCCCGCTTGCCGACCTGACGCAGGGAAACTACGTGGATCTCCTGGAGAGCGAGGAGCACTTCACGTTCGATCGCGCGGAGCCGATTCGACGCCAGCGTGTCAACAACAATCTGCTCGGCGATGCAAGCTTCTGTCCGACGATTCGGCGAACGAAGACCATTTCGGCGTTCATCGCACGGGATCTTTCCGCCCGGTGCAGAACACTGATCTCGTCGTACTCTCCTGAACTCCTCCGACGAGCACTGAGCTACCTGTACACGAAGGAAACAAAGTCGTCCTTCGAGATTGAGAACATCAAGCCGGACGCGAACAGAACTGAGCGATTCATCGCTCTTCTGCGAGTCGCTCTAAAGGAGGACCTGTGCACCAAGCCGCGGCTGATCGATCTCCAGAATCAGATCGTGGACCCTCGGTTCAAGGATGACGACTACCGCGACAGCCAAAACTACGTCGGCGAGACGGTCTCCATCGGGAAGGAGCGCGTGCACTACGTCTGCCCGAAGCCCGAGCACGTCACGGCCCTGATGGCGGGGATCATCTCGGCGCACGTACGGATGGAGCGCGGCTCCGTCCATCCAGTTGTCCAGGCGGCGATCGTCGGATACGGCTTCGTGTTCGTCCACCCGTTCGAGGATGGCAACGGCCGCATCCACCGTCTCCTCATCCACAACATCCTCAGTCGGAGAGGTTTCGTGCCGGACGGCGTGATCTTCCCGGTTTCGGCGGCGATGCTCAAGCAGGCCGCCAAGTACGACGCGTCGCTTGAGGCCTTCTCACGCCCGCTCTTGGGGTTGGTGGAATACACGCTCGACGATCAGGGGCGCATGACGGTCCACAACGATCCCGGCGTGTGGTACCGGTACCCGGACATGACCGTGCAGGTCGAGAGCCTGTTCACCTTCGTCGAGCAGACCATCGAAACTGAACTCGTCGAAGAGCTGGCATTCCTGGCGAACTACGACGACACAAAGCGCTCCGTGCAGGCGATCGTCGACATGCCCGATCGCGACATCGACCTGTTAATCCGATTCTGCCTGCAGAACAACGGGAAGTTGTCCCAGCGGAAGCGGGAGTCGCACTTCCAGCTGTTGACCAATGACGAAATTGACCGACTCGAGCGAGCCGTGGCGGAGGGGTACAAGCAGCCCGACAGCGGCCTGGGGGGCTGACGGTTGGCCTTCGAGAGGCCGAGAAGTGGCATTCTCAACTCGCCTCATCGGGCCGAGCGGAGTGGTCCGCGAGACGCGCTCGCCTCCCGATAGAGGCGAATATCGGCGTGAGCGGCGGAGCACCATTCGATCCCCGCATCCATCCTCTCTTTGCATACCCCCCCCGATCGCGAGGCTCGCTGGTTGTCGTTCGAGTTTGCATGCCTCAGACTTCGCTTCCCAAGTTCACGATCTCCGCCGGGTTTTCATAAGTTCGATGAGCCGTGTGCAGCGTCCGCCAACTCTCCCCAGCGCCGGCGCTGCTCGCGCCAGTCGGATACGGCACACACTTTGCGCAGTTCGTGCTCGCTGACCGCATCCCGTTCACGCTCAATGCGAGGCAGGAACAGCAACTCCTCCTGGATGTCCGGAGCTAGGCACAGCAGGTCCATGACCTGGCTGATCCGAGCCCGCGTGACTTGGCCGAGGCGGGCCAGATCGGCATGGGATTCGACCTCGCCCATCCGAACCAACTCCTCGAACCGGATCGCCAGCGCCATCAGGCGGGCGACACGGGGAACGCGGCCCGCTTCAACGGGCGACGCGGCGGGCTCCACGCCGACGTTGACCTCTTTCCGGCCCGCCGCCCCCCGCGTGAAGTGCACTGGGAACTCGATCGTGACGTCGTGCATGTCTTTCATGCGACCTCCTCGTGCTCAACGGGTGCTTGGCCGAG